>CALGNW010000146.1 GCA_937958345.1 uncultured Neomegalonema sp.
AGTGCAGCGGGTTTAAAATTGGTGGAGCCTAGCGGGATCGAACCGCTGACCTCCTGCATGCCATGCAGGCGCTCTCCCAGCTGAGCTAAGGCCCCGTAAAGGTCCGACACGTCTATGCGGGCGGTCCTTTAAAATCAACTCAAAAGCTGACGGAAAATCCAAAAGATCATTTTATCTCGGAGGAGTCATCACCGAGACTGCGTCCAAGCAAACGCCAGATCAATCTTCATCATCCTCGTCGTCTTCTTCATCCTCGTCATCATCGTCGACGACGGCTTTCTTTTTCTTCTTGCCGGTGGAGACGCCATCTTCGTCGTCGTCATCCTCGTCGTCAGTGTCGTCGAGAAGGTCACCCTCGGCGACAAAGTCTGAGGAATCCGAAGATTCTGACTCGTCATCCGAAGAGCCCTTGCCCTTCGCGACAACCGGATCAGCCGAGCCGTCGTCGTCATCCATCGACAGAACGGTCGTATCGTCCTCTTCGTCGATCTCGGCGTCCTCATCGGGCACTTCCAGCTCGACCAACGGATCATCGTCCTCGACAACCGCAACAGGCTTTTTCTCGGCAGCCTTTTTGGCCGTCGCTGCCTTCGTGCCGCGCTTGGGCTTGTTCATCGCCGCGAGATCGAGAACAACATCGCAGGCGGGACAGATAATCGGGTCTTTATGCAGGTCATAGAACCGCACATTGCAGCTCATACACAACCGTTTGACACCCCATTCGGGTTTGACCATGAAAATCGTTCCTCAATATCAGGTGGAGGCGCGCGGAATGCCACAGGTTTCACCCTGTGTCAAAGCCGCGTTCGCACTTCCGGGCTGGTATTCATGTTGCACTGCAATATATTCAGCCCTACTATAGAGACATAACCCCGTGCATCGCTGTTCCAAAACAGTGCATTCGGGGATGAAATGCGGTTGTTGCCGCGAACGAAAGTAGACCTTTTATGCTTTATCATGCCTACGAATGGACCCATGCAGCAATCACTCCCTGGCGGCAGTTCGCCAAAATGGGAGCGGACACCCTGCGCGATCCTCGAAATCCGTGGGCAGAGTCATACGGAGCGCGCACGACGGCAGCCGCATTCGAAATGTTTGACAGCGCAACCGCGCGCTACGGTCGGCCTGAGTTTGACATTGATATCATCGAAGTCGATGGCAACCCTTGGGCGATTCGAGAAGAAATTATTCTCGATAAACCCTTTGGCCGGCTCAAACGCTTCCGGCGCTTTGGCAACGGTGTGATTGAAGGGAAAGATCCGAAGGTGTTGCTGATCGCACCAATGTCGGGTCATTTTGCTACACTCTTGCGCGGAACGGTACAGGCCATGCTGCCCGGCCATGACGTATACGTGACGGATTGGCGTGATGCCCGCAATGTACCAGTGATCGAGGGATCGTTCGATCTCGAAGATTACGTTCACTATCTTATTGAATTTCTGCAAGAACTCGGCCCCGGCACGCACGTGATGGGCGTTTGTCAGCCCGGCGTCCCCGCGCTTGCTGCAACGGCGCTGATGGCGGAAGACAACGACCCGTGTCGTCCGGCCTCGCTGATCCTTACAGGCAGCCCGATTGATACCCGCATCAGCCCGACCGAACCCACAAAGCTCGCAGATCAGCGGTCGTTGGAATGGTTCGAATCCAACATGATTGCGCTTGTCCCGATGCCGCATTCGGGCGCAATGCGGCGTGTTTATCCCGGTTTCCTTCAACTTACCGGTTTTATGTCGATGAACATGGACCGGCACATGACGGCGGCTTTCAGTCAGTTTGAGAACCTTGTGAAGGGCGATGACGACGCAGAGGCAGCACACCGCAAGTTCTACGACGAGTATCTGGCGGTTATGGACCTGACCGCTGAATTTTATTTGCAAACCATTGATGTCGTTTTCCAGCGGCAACTGCTTGCCAAAGGCGAGATGACCGTACGCGGCAGACCGGTAAATCCCTCGCTTATCAAGGACGTACCCCTGATGACGATTGAAGGCGGTAAGGACGACATTACCGGCGCTGGCCAGACCCATGCCGCTCACACTTTATGCGACGGGCTTCCAGATGGCATGAAGCTGGAATATACAAACCCAGATGTCGGCCACTATGGTCAGTTTAACGGAAGGCGCTGGCGTAACGTAATCCAACCTAAAGTTGCTGAATTCATCGAGAGTCATAGAAAGTAGGCCATGCAATCCGTCACCAGCCTGAACATTGCCGGAATTGATGCGCCGATCACTGTTCGGCGGCGGCGAACGGCCAAGCGGGTGACTTTGAGCGTAAGTCGTGCAACCGGCGCAATAGGAATGACACTTCCCGCGCGCTTCCGGCTGGACGATGCGGTTCGGTTCGCCGAGGCGAACCGCGAATGGCTCGAACAGAGAATCGAGGCTGCGCCAAGTCCGATCGCTTTCGAATTCGGCATGATGCTGCCCTATCGCGGACGGTATCACCGCGTGTATCCGGGAAAACGGCGGCGGGTTGAAGTGGACCGCGGCGTCATCCGTGTCGGTTGCGACCCGGAACTTTTACCCGGAATGCTGGACAGATGGCTTAAACGCGAGGCCCGGGCGGCTCTGATCGACCGGTCCGATGTCCATGCGGCGGCCTTGAACACCCACTATAAACGAATTTCCATCCGCGACACCAAGAGCCGCTGGGGCTCGTGTTCGTCAACAGGCACGTTGTCCTACAGCTGGCGGGTAATCCTGGCGCCTGAGGGCGCATTGAACTACCTTGCTGCACATGAGGTAGCGCATTTGCGCGAGATGAATCACGGCCCCAAATTCTGGGCACATGTCGAGCGGCTCGTGCCCGACTATGAGAATTGGACCGACTGGTTCCGCAATGAGGGCGTTGAGCTGCATCGTTATGGTCGCGAGGAATAGACCGCCGCGCGCAATCGACCGGAACCTATCATGTATTTACCGGACGACTTCAGACTGACGGACGAATTGCTGATCCGCGATGTGATCGCAAAGCACCCTCTTGCGACCTTCGCCACGAACAGCCCGAACGGCCCTGATATTTCCCATTTGCCGCTGGTGTTGCGCGATGAGGATGACGGTCTGATACTGTACGGGCATTTCGCGCGCGCAAATCCGCATTGGAAGGCCCTCGACGGCAAGACCGCGGCTATCGCCGTTTTTACCGGGGCGCAGGGGTATATCTCGCCCGGCTATTATCCGACGAAATCGGAAACCGGAAAGGTCGTTCCGACATGGAATTACATCGTGGTCCATGCGCGCGGCATACCCAAACGTCTGGAGCACGGCGCGCATAGCCGGGGCGCGATAGACCTGCTGACCGATACAATGGAACAATCGCGCCCTGCGCCGTGGAATGTCGCCGACGCGCCGGAATCCTATACCGAATCGATGATGCGCGGCATCGTTGCCTTTCGGATGGTCGTGGACACGCTGGATGCGAAGGCAAAGCTGAGCCAGAATAAATCACCCGAGGATATTGCGGGCGCTTGTCAGGGATTGTCGCGTGACGGATCAGACCTGTTGGCAGATCACATGCGCGCCGCTGCGCCCGGTACGCATCAGGATTCATAGCCCTTACTCGACAAAAAGCTTTGTGCGGGCTGAACGACCGGACCGATCAATTACCGAAATTGACAGATACCCCGCACCAATCGGGTGGTAACTGACCTCGCGTTCAAAGCGACTGACTTTCAAGGGTATGCCGTCGGCCAACCATGTAAAGGGCGGCAATCCGTCCCGCACCTTCAGCGTCAAAGGCGCTGCACCATCAGTCCCGATTCCCAAGGCGACCGTCGCACCATCAGGCGGAAACGCGATGCGCGGGTCCGGTGCTTGCGTGCGCTCCGGCATGGCGGGATGGCGAAAACGCTGAAGCGGGCGCGGCAACTCCGAATGACTGACTGTCAACGCGCCTTCCGGCGGTGCGCGCAACGGAACCGGCATTGGTTTCAGGCGCGAAAAAGCATCGAACATCAGCGGCGCGGCGGTCTCGATACCCGAAATTCCCGGAGCCGGTGCTGCATCCGCACGTCCGACCCACACCCCGATGACATGCGCGCCGTCATAGCCAACCGCCCAGGCGTCGCGATAGCCGTATGACGTGCCGGTCTTAAAGGCGAGCCGCTCGGAACGGGCGCTTTGAGGCGTGGGCGCATTTGCCAGAATATCGCTGACATGCCAAGCCGCCTCGGGCGACAGCACCCGCGCGGTGCGGGGCGCGCCCTGCTCTGCCAGCCGTTCGTGCAGTGCAACCGCTTCGCCGCCACGCGCAATCCCTGCATAGAGCGAAACGAGATCATGCAGCGTCAGACCGATACCACCGAGGCCAATCGCCAATCCGGTACTCCGACCGGCGGGCAGCCGTGCATTGATGCCAGCCCGCCGCAGCCTTACCATCAGCCGCGCGGGGCCAACGCTATCCAGAACCGCGACAGCCGGAATGTTGAGCGAGCGTTGAAGTGCCTCGCGGATGCTGACCGTACCGCGATACGTTTTGTCGAAATTGCCGGGAGCATAACTGCCGAATTCAGTCGGCCGATCCTCGATCAATGTCTCGGGATGCGCCAGTCCTGCCTCGAATCCCAGACCGTAGATCAGCGGTTTTAGCGTCGATCCGGGCGAGCGCACGGCGCGGGTCATATCAATGAAGCCGCGACGCCGCGTATCAAAAAGACGGGGCGAGCCGACCGAAGCGATAATTTCTCCCGTGCCGTGATCCGCCACAATAACAGCGGCAGAAAGCGTCCGCCCCAAACGGTCAATGCGGTCGTGTAACAGGTCTTCGAGTGCCGTCTGGGTATCGCGATTCAGGGTGGCGGTATGCGAAGACCCTGCGCCGCTGCGCCTCAACCTGTCCGAAAGATGGGGGGCGATCATCGGAAATCCGTGCCGCGCATCCGGTGCCGGTTCGGATTGTGCCGCACGCACGGAACCTGGCGTCAAAACACCTCTTTTTTCAAGCCGCTGCAATACCCGGTCACGGGCGCGGCGCGCGCGGTCCGGCGCACGATCCGGTCGGCGCGCCTCGGGCGATTGGGGCAGCGCAACCAAAAGGGCGGCTTGTGCGGGCGTCAGGCGTCGTGGTTCCTTGCCGAAATACGACAAGCTGGCAGCGCGGACACCCTCGATATTTCCGCCGAACGGCGCAATCGTCAGATACAGCCTTAGAATTTCGCGCTTGGTCAGTTGCCGTTCCAGCGCCAGCGCCAAACGGACCTGTCGCAGCTTTGCCTTCAGGCTTCGGGGCGGCGCTGCTTCAAGCAAACGCGCCACTTGCATCGTCAGGGTCGAGCCGCCCGATACAATCCGGCCTGACATTAAAAACTGCCCCAGAGCGCGCAGCGCAGACAACGGGTCAACACCGGCATGGGCGTAAAAGCGTTTGTCTTCGTAGGCGATCAGTTGTGAAATATAACCGGCATCAACCCCGTCCAATTCGACCTGCAAACGCCAGCGCCCGTCAGCCACGGTATAGGCACGCAGCAAGCGCCCCTCGCGGTCCAGCACCGTTGCGGAAACTTCGGGCGACAGGGGCGGTAACTCGGTTCGGTCAATCCAGTCGTCAACAGCCAGAAGACTGACGGCGATTGCCGCCACGCTTAATATCAGCTTCCTAGGCCGAGGAAGCGAACGATACCGGTCGACCGGTCCGGTCATTTCAGCGGTCCCAGAACCTCGACACGGCCCGCTGCGGTGTTGGCGCGAAACTCTGGGCGGTACATATCCCCGACGCTTGCCGCCGGATGATAAAACAGGCCCGGCGAGACCGCGCGGACGATGTAGGCAAGTTCGAACATCTCGTCTTCGCCGGAATCGACAGCCGCCAAAAAGCGGTCGGACCTGAACTCCGCCATTTGGGTGTCGCGCACGGACAGCCAGTCGAGCGACTCGACTTCACCGGCGCGGAGAAGGGCCGGATTATCAATTTCAAATCCGGCAGGCAGAGGGTCGTCCACCATCAATCTTCCGGCTGGTGCGCCCTCCGCCTGCACGGTGATGACCACCACCAGACGGTCATTGCGCGCCACGGCATCGACAACAGCCTCATCCCCATCCAACGTAAAATAGCGACGCGAGATGCTCAGCCCGTTTCCACCCGCTGCGGGCGGTTCCGAGGGCACGCCATGGGTCGTCAGCACTGCGTCCTGACTGCGCTCGCCGGTATTTGCGATGACAATGCTCCGTCCTTCAGCGATCCCGTCATCAAATACGCGCACCATCGGGCCGGATGCCGCCACGCCGTCCACTGTGACCGTCCCCGTCGCCATATCGTCAATCACGGCCTTGGCCGCGAACAGCGTCCACGCCTTTTCCTGCGTCGAAGTCGGACGCTGCGGCAAGCCGAGCGGATTGACAACCCGTATCAACGACTCGCGGTTCACCGCATCCGATCCGGCCTCAACCGACAGCGCGAGAACCCCGGCAGCATCGCGCAGCGTCGACCCGTAGTCGGCCCGCAAAGAGCGTCGTCCCCGTGGACGGCTGACCGCGTCCGACGCCGCGAGCCTGAACATCCGGTCAGCGCGTTTCTGCTCGCCATAGGCGGCAAGGGCCGACCCGAGCTGCGCCTTGGCAAGCGGCGTCGCGAACGCCTCGGCCTTTGCATCGGCAAAATACCGCAAGTCGCCAATGGACGCCGTGCCCTCGCGGGCGAGCACCATCAGCGCGTAGGCAATATCCTCGCCGCCGCTATCGAAATCACCGGCATAGGCAAGCCGGTTACGCAGGTTGGACAACGCGGCATTCATTGCGGCATCCGGCACTGTGTACCCCTTTAGCCGCGCCTGACTGAGAAAGTCCGTCACGTAAGCATCAAGCCACCCGTCTCCCGAAGACGCGCGCCACAGTCCGAATGAACCCGCATTCGCCTGACTTGCCAGCACTTTGCTTACTGCATCGGCGATGCGCTGTTCGATATCAGCACTTTGATTCATGCCCATCGCTGCCGCAACGTCGTTGAAATGCAGTAGCGGAAAGGCGCGCGAGGTCGTTTGCTCGGTACACCCGTAGGGGTATGCATCCAGACCGCGCAGCAAACCCGGCACATCAAACTGCGCCAGCGGACCGACCGCGAGCGTCGCATGTCCGGTTCCCGCACGAAATCCCGAAAATGTGCCGGTGTCGACAGTCAGGCTACCGCCGTTTGCAGCAAGCGGAATTCGGCTCCGCCTCAGCACTTCGGGATCATTCGCGCGCACGGGCAGGATGAACGTTTTGACCAATGCCTCTCCATCAGGAGTGGTGGTGGTCAGACGAATTTCGTGATCACCCACAGCCCCCGCCACAACGGGAATTCGCAGATCGGTTTTGGACTGCAGATCGACTTCGAACGACGCCCTTCCAAGGGTCAGTCCGGCGTCAGATACGATATCCAGTTTCGTTTCGCCCTTCGACCCGCTCACATGAGCAAGCTCGACCAGAACGCGGCTTTGATCTCCGGGTGCCAGAAACCGCGGCGCGCTGACTGACACAACAATCGGGTCGGCGACTTGCACGTCCTTTTCAGTGCTGCCGACACCGTCATCAGACCAAACCACCGCCATCAGCTTTACGGTCCCGTTGAAGTCCGGCATCAGAAAGTCTGCATGCGCCGTTCCGTCTTCACCAACCTCAAGCACGCCCGAAAAGAACGCCAGCACATCCTCGTTCGGAGGCGGAGCCGTCTTGCCGGACGCAGGGCCATCTCCGCCCGAGCGGATGCGCCCCGGCGTGCCGAGCGATCCGTCTATCAGACGGCCATAGACGTCGCGAATGTCGATGCCGAGCCGCCGCTGGCCGAAATAGTGCTCATCCGGCTTCGGCGAATCGAAACCGGTAATATTGAGTACCCCCACATCAACCGCCGCAATCGTTGCGTAGGCACGCGTGCCATCCGGCAGATTTGAGACTTTCAGTGTCGCCCGCATCTCTGCACGCGGATCAACAGCATCCGGCGTCAGAAAACTGACGTCGAGCTTGCGCTCCGCCGGGTCTATCTCGGCCCATTGTAAACCGATGGCCCTCGAAGGATTACGCCCCGCCTCAACGTCCATTGGCCGGATCAGGGTTGCGGTCAAATATGCACCTGCCCCCCACGCATCGGTGACGGGCATGTCGATCACGGTTTCGCCGGGGTCGACATCGACGACCCTCATGTCGATTAGACGATTGTCTAGCGCGGCAACGAACACCTTACCGGCAAAGCGCGCATTCACGCGCAGCTTTGCGGTATCGCCGGATTTATACCGCTCTTTATCAAGCGAGACTTGCAGCGTATCGGGCGTATCGGAACCGGCGACGGGCGCATACCATCCGGCATCGAAACGAACGCTCGACGCTGTGTATTCACCCTCGGTCGCGACCAGCTTAAGCTCGTACCGGCCCCAAGTCACCGGCGTCTCGATAACTGCAGCCTGCTGAGGATCAATGGAGATATTGCCGGAGGCGATTCTCTCGCGGCTGGTGGTCGGCTCGTACCGCCATGACCCGTTCACTTCATACCACTGATAGCGCGTGTTGACCTTGGAAACCTCCCAACCGACCGAGTCAAAACCCCCGCGCTGTCCGTCACGATCAACGCCAATCACTTCAAAGCGGGCAAGGCCGCCTTGCGCCACCGTGTCTTCGAACAGAGGTTTGATTCCGATCAGAGGGGCCACGGGCATAATCGGGCGTTGCAAAATCCGCTCGACCGGACGGCCCGACCCATCACGCAGCCTGACAATCGCCTCCAGTTTCATCGGCTGTACCACGCCCTGCATTGCGGGCAACGACAGTGGTATGACAGCCTTGCCGTTTTTATCCGTCTTGAGACCGGCAGAAAGTGTCTCAACCTCCGCAGTCACGCGCTCGGTTTCGTCACCGAAGGAGAAACCCGGATAGGCGTCTAGCTCCTTTGCGGCAGTAACCCTGACCGCACCCGAAATAGGCAAGTCAGCGGCGGGCGCACCGTACAGATAGCGCCCAGTGATGCTCAGATCCGGCACATCTGTCAGGCGGATCTTTTCCGCAGCTATCTCAAGGTCAAAGTCGATACGCTCCGGGGTAAAATCTTCGACAAGAAACATCTTGCGCGCGAGGGCCGGCGCTTTGGGGTCAGCATAAATTGCGATCTCCCAGCCGCCGCGTGCCGCTGCCGCCTGCAAACCGAATGAATGACTACGCCCGCCCGCGCCCTCGTCTTTCAACACTGCACGCGAATGTTCAACACCGTCAGGGCGCGAGACAATCGCGGTCAGCGGCAGATCAGCTACAGCCGCCGCGCGTGCATCGCGCAACAGAACCGTTGCATGAACCGTCTCGCCCGGACGATAGGCGCCCCGCTCTGTG
>CALGNW010000147.1 GCA_937958345.1 uncultured Neomegalonema sp.
AAAGTTGTTCTGAAACCCGCCATAACCGCCCGCCCTTTGCCAATCAACGACACATTCGCCCCCGCCGGATATTCAACCGGAGGGAGTCGAAGCATATTGGCCGGACAACGGCAATTTAACGGCAATGCCGAACTTTCAGGCGGATTCTCTGACCGGATTGTCATTCGACGTGGCCGGTCGCGGGCGCGGAACCGTGCCGATGACCACTTCAACAACGCGGTTCAACTTCTCGCGCGCCGTCAGGTTCGGATTCAGGATCATCCGGCGGATAAAAATGTTATCAAAAAATTCGATGCGTCGCTCGCCAAGAACAAGGCACATGGCCGCGAGAGCGTCGAACGCGTCTTGGCTGGCCAAATTCATCTGTCGACCGTGAAACAGCGCCATTGTAGCGCACTGCTTCAGGTTGGCTTCGATTCTCGTGTCCAATTTGCCGGCATCACCGCGCAACCCGATCAAAAGAAGCTGAAGCGCCGCCTCGTCCCGATCATCGGCCAGACGTGCTAAATATCTGTCTTTACTATCAAACACAGGTTTGCCCCCCAGTTGATTTGAGCCCTGATACTACACATCATTCCGCCAGACGATGTGACGAGGATCACCTTTTCTGCTGATTTTTCGGGTCTTCAGCCCGAGAATATCAACCGCACCGCGTCAATTGGGCGATTTTGCCATCTGGACGCGGCGGATTAGCTGACTATAACCACCCTGAAATAACAGACGGTCGCCGTCCGGCGGTCGGAATGACGATTAAGGAGCCAATCGTGGCGCATACTCATGGGACGGACGGCGAAGAACCAGCTCGCCGCGATGTTTTGTTTCTGGCAACGGGGGCCGTCGGGGCCGTCGGCGTTGCCGCAACCGTTTGGCCGCTCATCGATCAGATGAACCCGAGTGCTACCGAACGCGCATTGTCATCAATTGAAGTCGATGTCAGCGCGATCGAGGTTGGGCAACAGGTCACGGTTACATTCCTCAAATCACCGGTCTTCATCCGCCGTCTTACGGACGAAGAGAAAGCTGCGGCAAACGAAACAGCGCTTGGTGATCTGAAAGATCAGGATGCTCAGAACGCATTGCATCCCGGCGAGACTGCGACACTGAAACACCGGCTCGTTGATCCCGAACGCGATTTTCTGGTTATGAGCGGCGTCTGCACCCACTTGGGCTGCGTTCCGGTTGGTGAAGCAGGCGATTTCGGCGGATGGTTCTGCCCGTGTCACGGCTCGCATTATGATACCGCCGGACGTATCCGCAAGGGCCCTGCACCGACCAACCTTCCAATCCCAGTTGCTTCGTTCTCGGACGAAAACACGCTGAAGCTCGGATAAGGGGAAAAACCGATGGGAAATATTCCACAGGATCATTACGAGCCAAAGCCCGGCGTTGCGACTTGGATCGAGGATCGTCTGCCAATCGGCGGCATGATCTCGCATCTGCAAAAGTTCCCGACGCCGAAAAACCTGAACTACGCCTACGTTTTCGGCGGAATTCTCGTTCTTTTCCTCGTCATTCAAATTGTGACGGGGATCGTGCTGGCCATGCATTATCAAGTGGGTGACGAGGCGTCATTCCGCTCGGTCGAACACATCATGCGCGACGTTAATGGCGGCTGGTTGTTGCGATATGCGCATGCCAACGGTGCGTCGTTCTTCTTTATCGCAGTCTATGCCCACATCTTCCGCGGCCTTTACTACGGTTCATACAAGGCCCCGCGCGAGCTGCTGTGGATCATCGGCGTGCTGATCTACGTTGTGATGATGGCAACGGCATTTATGGGCTATGTCCTGCCTTGGGGACAGATGAGCTTTTGGGGTGCAAAGGTTATTACGTCTCTCTTCGGCGCAATTCCTCTGGTTGGCGACTCCCTTGCCGTCTGGCTTTGGGGCGGGCCATCCGTTGGTGAAGCAACGCTGAACCGCATGTTCTCGCTGCACTATCTTCTGCCATTCGTGATCGCCGGTCTTACAGTCCTGCACATCTGGGCGCTGCACCACGTCGGCAATACGAACCCGACGGGCGTTGAAATCCGCAAAGACAGCATCGAAAACGTCAAGAAAGATACGGTTCCCTTTACGCCGTTCATTGCGATCAAAGATCTCTATGCAATCGTGATTTTCCTGATCCTGTTCGTCGCGTTTACCTTCTTTGCGCCAAACTATCTTGGCCACCCGGATAACTACATCGAAGCAAACCCGCTCGTAACACCGGCTCATATTGTTCCCGAGTGGTACTTCCTCCCGTTTTACGCGATCCTGCGCGCAATCACCGATGATCTGTGGATCATGATGATCATGCCGTTCGACGCAAAGCTGGGCGGCGTGCTGGCAATGTTCGGTGCGATTGCCGTGCTCGCATTCGTGCCGTGGCTCGACACGTCGCGTGTGCGTTCGACCGATTACCGCCCGATCTATCGCTGGTGGTTCCTTATTCTGGTTCTCGACTTCTTCATCCTGATGTGGGTGGGCGCGAAACCGGCTGAGGGGATCTACCCGCTCATCTCGTTGATTGGTACGATATACTGGTTCGCTCACTTCCTCGTGGTGCTGCCGGTTGTCGGGCTGATCGAAAAGCCACTGCCGAGACCGGAGACTGTCGAAGCGGCCTTTGCGGCCAAACACGGCATCAAAACTGGCGATGCCAAAGCCGATGCAGAAGCCGCCGCGCTTCAGCCCGCAGAGTGATCCGAGGGAATGGAAACAATGAAAATGCTTAAATCCGCCCTCGCCTCGCTGGCTCTTGCAGGCAGCCTTGCAACCACCGCCGCATTCGCGGCGGGCGGTGATATCAAGCACGCCGATATCGACTTCTCGTTCGAAGGTCCGTTCGGTGTTTATGACCGAGGGGCGCTTCAGCGCGGCCTTCAGGTTTATCAGGCGGTTTGCAGCGGTTGCCACGGCATGAAGTTCGTCGCATTCCGCACGCTCGCCGATGAAAACGGTCCCGGCCTCACCGACGATCAGGTCAAGGCGTTTATTGCCGAAGCCGGTTATGAAGTTGAGGACGAGGAGGGCGAATTTTCGCCGGCCCAAACCTATGATTACTTCCCGGAAATCAAAAGCGCCGGCGCGCCCGACATGTCCTTGCTCGCAAAGGCACGTGCGGACGGGGCGGTTCACATCTACTCGATCCTCACGGGCTATACCGGCGAGGAAAAAGAAGTCGCTGGAACGGTTCTTTACGAAAACACCGCTTATCCGGGCGGTTGGATCAACATGGCGCCGCCGCTTTACGGGGATGACGTTGAATACGCGGACGGACGCGAAGCTTCGCTTGAAAATCAATCCGAGGATATCGCCCAGTTCCTGATGTGGGCCGCAGAGCCGACCCTTGTCGAGCGGAAACAGGCAGGCGTGCGGAACATCCTGTTCCTGATCCTGTTTGGCGTCATGCTCTATTTCGTGAACCGGAAGATTTGGTCGCGCGTTAAGCACCCCGAATAGGCGTACCAGTCAGGAGATATTCCCGCCTTCCGCACGGATTCTCCTGATCGGCACGACCGGTTGCAACGACCGCACTGGACAATAGAAAGAACACCGCTATCTTGACGCGGTGTTCTTTATCGTTTACGGCGCTGTTCCCCATATTATAGGAGCGACCATGGCTCGCGTTACCGTCGAAGACTGTGTCGAGAAAATCCCGAACCGCTTCGAAGTCGTTATGCTGGCTGCACATCGCGCGCGCCTGATCTCGACCGGCTCTGAAATGCTGGTTGATCGCGACGAGGACAAAAATCCCGTTGTCGCGCTGCGCGAAATCGCCGAAACTCCGCTAAAGGCGGAAGATTTGCGCGAAGACGCAATCTCGGCCCTGCAAAAGCAGGTCGAAGTTGACGAGCCTGAGGATGACAACATGGCCGCGCTCATGGGCGAAGGCGATTCCGCCGAGGAAGACCTTTCGGAAGAAGAGCTGATCCGTGCTCTTCAGGCCGAGAGTCCCCCACGCTGATGACCGGCGCGGCGGGCCCCGACCTGCCGCGATCAGGCGCAGTGAAAGCTGCGCCGCGTTTTTTCGCACGTGAACTCGATGACCTGCTGACGAAAACAGCCCGCTACAATCCCCATCGCGACGGAGGAATGTTAGAGCGGGCTTTTCTATTCGGCGAGGCAGCGCATGCGCCGCAAAAGCGGGCAAATGGCGAACCGTATTTCGTCCATCCCATCGCCGTCGCCAATCTGCTTGCCGATTTACGGCTTGATGATGCGACCATCGTGACCGCCCTCCTCCATGATGTGGTCGAAGATACCGACGCGACACTGGTAACGGTCGCCGAGGAGTTCGGAAACGAAGTGGCCGATCTGGTCGCGGGTGTCACAAAACTCAGTGAAATCGAGCGCCGCGATCAGGTATTGAATACCCGCGAACAGGCGCAGGCCGAAAATTTCCGCAAGCTGATCCTGGCGGTCGCACAAGATGCGCGGGTTCTTCTGGTGAAGCTCGCCGACCGTCTGCACAATATGAGAACACTCGGCAATCTCTCAGACGAACGCCGGGAACGGATTGCGCGGGAAACGATGGAAGTCTATGCCCCGCTCGCCGGGCGAATGGGCATGCAGGCGATGCGTGAGGAACTGGAAGACCTCGCAATGCGAACCCTCGTACCCGGTGCGCGCACCTCGGTGCTGCGCCGCTTTGTCAGACTTCGCAACGAGCATGGCGAGATCGTCGTCTCCAACATCGTCGACGAAATCCGCAGCATCCTGGGCGAAGCGGGGCTGCAGGCTGACGTCGATGGTCGCCAGAAAAGGCCCTATTCAATCTGGCGGAAGATGGAGCGGGAAAAGGTCGGGTTCGAGAACCTCTCCGATCTGGCGGGTTTTCGCGTCGTCACCGAATCGATTGCCGATTGCTATGCCGCACTCGGGGCAATTCACCAACGCTGGAAGGTCGTGCCGGGCCGCTTCAAAGACTACATCTCAAATCCGAAGGGCAACGGCTATTCTTCGCTGCACACGACCGTCATCAATCGCAGCGGATGGCGAATCGAGGTGCAGATACGAACACGCGAAATGCAAGAGGTGGCCGAGGGCGGGGTTGCAGCGCACTGGTCTTATCGGGACGGCGTGCGCACGGCGAACCCTTATGCGGTCGGGCCGACGCTGTGGCTGAAAGACGTTCTGCAAAAGCTGGAACAGGGCGCGCCGCCGACAGAGTTCCTCGAGCACGTCAAGCTGGAGATGTACCACGATCAGGTCTTCTGCTTTACCCCGCGCGGTGACGTAAAATCGCTGCCACGCGGCGCGACGGTGCTCGATTTCGCCTACGCGGTGCATACCGAGGTCGGAAATCACTGTGTCGGGGCGCGGATTGACGGACATCAGGCGCCGTTGTGGAAACCGCTGCGCAACGGCCAGACGGTTCAGCTTTTACGCTCGGACGGACAGCATCCTGCCGAAAGCTGGGAAGACATGGTCGTCACCGGGCGGGCTAAATCCTCCATTCGCCGCGCCCTTAAAGACCGCGAGCGCGGCGAGCTTTCGCGCTTTGGCGAACAGCTTTTGCGTCGCACTTTCACCAAGGCGGGATACGAACTGCGGCAGGAGGATTTGGACCGCGCGGTTGCCGCTCTTGATCTGGACAATCCGGCGGCGCTGTTCGGGGCGGTTGGCGGATCAAAACTGACCCCCGAAGCGGTGTTCGACGCAGCCGATCCCGCTCGCGATGCCAGCGTTGAAATCGCACGCAGCGAAGAACCGGTAGTGATGGTGCGCGGTGCCGAGCGCAGTCCGGCTCATCGTTTCTGCACAGTCTGCAATCCGATCCCGTTCGAGCGTATCGTCGGCGTTATTGATCACAAGGACGGCGGCGCCGTGCTGCACCGGATTGATTGCCCTGAACTGATCAAGGACGAGGACAACGCGGACAAGTGGCTGGATATGTTCTGGGGTGAACATGCGGACAGCCATGCAGAGTATCCGGTATCTCTGTCACTCATTCTTGCGAACGAACCCGGCGCTCTGGGTTCGGTGTGCACCGGGGTTGGCGCATTGGATGCAAATATTGCCGATCTTTCAATCGTCGAACGGCACCCGAGCTATTGGCGGGTACGCCTCGATCTGGAAGTGCGCGATGCGCGCCATCTTCACAAAATTCTCAAGACACTGGACAATCAGCCCAGAGTCGACCAAGTGGATCGTATCAACGGCGATACCTGACGTCGGGCCGACCACTACGGGGCACATCGATGACACAAGACGAGGCACTCGCGGAGTTTCGCGCCGCGGAAGCATTGCTTGAAGGGCATTTCATTCTTTCGTCCGGATTGCGCAGCCCGATTTACCTGCAATGCGCGCGCGTTCTGATGGACCCCGCCCGCGCGGGCCGCGTCTGCGGGGCGCTGGCGGAAAAAATTCGCACACAGTTTGGTGAAAATGCCTTTGACCTTTGCGTCTCGCCCGCAATGGGCGGCGTGATCGTCGGGTACGAAATGGCACGACAGCTTGGCTTGCCCTCGGTTTTCGCCGAGAGGGTTGAGGGAGAATTCACCTTCCGGCGCGGATTTGACGTACCGAAAGGGGCGCGATGCCTGATGGTTGAGGATGTTGTCACTACCGGCCTTTCGTCGCGTGAGTGCATTGCTGCCATCACCGAACACGGCGGCAACGTCATCGGCGGTGCGTGTCTGGTGGATCGCAGCGCAGGAACAGCTGATATTGGCCGTCCTCTTGCCTCACTCGTATCGTTAACTGTTCCGACGTATACTGCGGAGGCTGTTCCAGCCGATCTCGCATCTATTCCGGCGGTAAAGCCCGGAAGTCGAGGCCTGAACGCCGCATTGTAGTTGAGTTTCCGCCGTCATAGACGGCGTCTTGGAGGGCCACAATGGTTTTCAAAAGACGAGACCCCAGGACGCTGTGGCGTCGCTGCGTGGCCTTCGTCTTGCCGAGACGCGGTTATACGCGCGGCTGGAAGTATATTGGCAGACGGGTTCAACGTATTCGGGACACCCCCGAAAAAATCGCCTTCGGCTTCGCGTGCGGCGCTCTGGCGTCGTTTACGCCGCTTTTCGGCTGTCATTTTTTCGTAGCCGCTTTTCTCGCCTGGATCCTGCGCGCAAACGTGGTCGCCGGCCTTTTTGGCACAATCATAGGAAACCCGCTTAGTTTTCCGCTGATTGCAACGGCTTCGCTCGGCGTCGGGCGCGTATTGACTGACGGAAAAAGCCACGGCGTCGATGGCGAGGGCGTGATGTCCGCGTTTGCCGATGTGGGCGGCCTGCTCTGGGATGCGATGTTACAGGGCATCGGTTTCGAGGTCGAAAATGCGGTCTCGTGGTCCGTGACGAAGATACGATTTGCCGAGTTCTGGGATCAGGTGATGGTCCCTTACTTTGTCGGCGGCTTCGTCATCGGGATGGTCGTCGCCGTCACCTGCTATTTTCTCTTCAGACCGGCGATCGCCGCGTACCAGAAACGCCGCAGGGAAAAGCTGCATTCCAAAAAGAAATCCAATGGTATGAACACGATCAAATCTGCTAAGAAAGCGTCAGTTTCCTAGCGGAGTTGAGCCGATGACCTCCCGTTTTCTGCGCCTTGGCGTTAACATTGATCATGTTGCGACGATCCGCAATGCGCGCGGCGGGGATGCTCCGTCGCCTGTGCGGGCGGCGCAAATTGCGCAGGAGGCAGGCGCTGACGGGATCACAGCGCATTTGCGCGAAGACCGTCGCCATATCCGCGACGAAGATATCGCCGCGTTGCTGGAAAATATCGCCGTTCCGCTGAATTTTGAGATGGCCGCAACAGACGAAATGCATGCGATCGCCCTTCGACACAAACCCCACGCGGTGTGCCTTGTCCCCGAAAGGCGTGAGGAACGCACGACCGAGGGCGGACTGGGCGTCGTTCAGGATCAGAACCGCCTTGCGGCATTTATTGCCCCGCTCAAAGAAACCGGCAGCCGGGTGTCGATGTTCATCGAAGCGGATCCGAAGCAGATCGAAGCATCCGCTAAAATCGGCGCTGCTGTCGTAGAGCTGCACACCGGCGCGATGTGCGAAGCTCATTTACAGGGAGACTTCGCGGCGCGGGATCAGCATTTGGCGCGCATCACCGAGGGAGCCCGAATCGCCGACGGTCTGGGCCTTGAGGTCCATGCAGGGCATGGCCTCGACTTCGAGACGGCGCCAATGGCCGCCGCTATCCCCGAGGTTGTCGAACTGAATATCGGGCATTTTCTGATCGGCGAGGCAATCTTTTCAGGATTGCCCGAGGCGATTGCGCGCATGCGGGCGGTGATGAACACGGCAAGGCCGGCAGCCGGGGTATGATTATCGGGATCGGGGCTGACCTGGCGGATATCCGCCGGATCGAGCGCACGCTCGAGCGGTTCGGCGAGCGGTTCACCAACCGCGTCTTTACCGAGACAGAGCGTGCCCGATCGGACAAACGGGCCGCTCGGGCCGCGAGCTATGCCAAGCGTTGGGCAGCAAAAGAGGCGTGTTCGAAGGCGCTCGGAACCGGTATCCGCATGGGCGTCGCGTGGAAGGAAATGGGCGTCGTCAACCTGCCCTCCGGCCAGCCGACAATCGACCTGCAGGGCGGCGCGGCAGAGCGCCTAAACGGTATGATACCGCCCGGTCATGCGGCGAAAATCCATCTGACAATCACCGATGACGCGCCTTACGCACAGGCCTTTGTCGTGATCGAGGCTCTGCCCACAGACAGGTGAAAGCGCGTCCCCGACCGCAATACCCACAATTTAGCGGAAAGTGTGCCCGCTGCGATACAACACGCAGAGGAATGAGAGGGGGAATGGCCCCCGCTAAGGTCCAGATTGCTTGACATTAACCGCTGCGATAACGCTTATTTCGGCTTCGCCGCGCCGACGGGCCGGGACGTATCCGTACAGGGACCAACAAATGGCGCTTAACTCGTCCAGCGACAAATCTGACGGCCTTGGCGAGATCGTCAAGACGATTGTCTATGCGCTGCTGATTGCCCTGGTTTTCCGCGTATTTCTGTTCCAGCCGTTCAGTATCCCGTCAAGTTCGATGAAACCGACTCTGCTGATCGGCGACTATCTGTTCGTGTCGAAATACGCTTACGGCTATTCGAAAAACTCGATCCCCTTCAGCCCGCCGCTGTTTGACGGGCGGATCTGGTTCACACCGCCGGAACGCGGGGACGTGATCGTCTTCAAAAACAAGCTTGATGATAACAAAGATTACATCAAACGGCTGATTGGTCTGCCCGGTGACAAGGTTCAGGTTCAGGGCGGTGTCGTCGCGATCAACGGAACGCCGGTTCAGGTCGAGGCCGTTGACCCGTTTGTCGAGCCGGTGGACACACTGCACAATCAGCAATGCGCAATCCGCCAAAAGCGTGATGGCGAGGCGGTGTGTGTAAAAGAGCAATTCGTCGAGATTTTGCCGAACAACGTCACGCACATGACACTGAATGTGGATAGCAACAGCAGCGGGCGCGACAACACCAAGATTTATGAAGTCCCCGCAGGTCACTATTTCTTCATGGGCGACAACCGCGATAACAGTGGAGACAGCCGCCGCTTCGGCGGTCACTACATTCCCGAAGAAGACCTGATTGGCCGTGCCGAACTGATTTTCCTCTCCTCCAAGGGCAGCCCGTTTTTCCCATGGGAATGGCGCTTTGATCGCCTATTCAATTCAATAAATTGATCCGGCGCAGCAACGATATCGCTGCGCTCGAGCGGGCCATCGGACACACGTTCGACGACCGCAAACTGCTCACCGAAGCCCTGACACATTCCAGCGCCTCCGACAGCGTTTCGAATGAACGGCTTGAATTTCTCGGCGACCGCGTCTTGGGGCTTGTCATCGCGCAGGCATTGGTTGCGCGATATCCGCATGAAAGCGAGGGCGCGCTCGCACCGCGCCTGAATGATCTTGTTCGCCGCGAGACGTTGGCGGTAGTGGCCGAGGCACTTGATGTCGGCGGCCATATGAAGATGGCCCGCTCGGAGTCGCAAAGCGGCGGACGGCGCAAACAAGGCATGCTCGCGGATGCGATGGAGGCGATTATCGCCGCTGTTTTCCTCGATGCTGGATTGCAGGCTGCGCGTGATGTTATTCTGGATGCGTGGCGCCCTCATCTGGACGCACAGGATGCCGCACCGATTGATGCAAAAACCGCCCTACAGGAATGGGCGCAAGGGCGCGGCCTGCCCCTTCCGGTATACGACGTTCTGGGCCGCGAAGGCCCCGACCACAATCCGCGCTTTCGTGTCTGCGTCAGTCTGAGTACGGGCGAACGTGCCGAGGGGTCGGACAACTCGAAACGCGCCGCACAGCAAGCTGCTGCTACTGCGTTACTTGCTGTGTTAGAACAGCGCGCGTGATGCGGCGTCTTATCGTTCTTGCAGCCTGTATGATCGCCGATCCGGTCCTTGCAAACAACATCGACAGCTTTGCCCCGGTCGCCTGTCCCTATGCCAGGTCCGATGTGCCAACGGGCTATGATGCACGCTGCTCGTCGATGGCATGGCAGGATCAGGGGATCAATTTTCGCACAACCGTCGCCGTCTTTACACCTGAAAGCGGAAACGCTGATGCTGTACCGGTCATTTACATTCCGGGCGGGCCGGGTGATGCGCCGGTCAAAAAGGGCGGCGATGTTTCGACAATCCTTTCGCTGTTTCCGCGGCGTACGATTGCGACATTAAACCCGCGCGGCGTCGAGGGAGCGTTACCAAGACCGGCCTGCACATTCGACCCGGACTTTTGGCATCAGGAAGTCGAACCGGACCGCGAAACCGAGGTTGTCAGCCAGTGCCGCAATGCCGTGACGGTTGATCTCTCCGTGTTCGATGCGCCTTATCTGGCACAGGATGTCTCGCGCCTGGTCCGTGCGCTGGGCTTTGAGCGCGCTGGCGTTTTCGGTATTTCATACGGAACCGAAAGCGCATTGCATCTGATTTCGAACCGGACGCCGTGGCTCGAATTTGCCGTTCTGGACTCTCTGTCACTGCCCGGCGCTGTCGGCACGCGAGAGCGCCTGCTGGCACGAGACAGGTTTTTGGGCGTGGTTGACCGGCATTGTTTTTCGGAAGAACAATGCTCGGACACCGTGACCGAACGATTTGATAATCTGCTGGAATGGGCCGCGCAGTTCGATACCGACCCGGTTGAAATCAACCTCGGGCCCGATGCCGAGCAATGGGCGATGGACGGAATGGAAATGCTGGATTTTCTGGCATCCATGGCGGCCTACCCCGACGGCGCGGGCTATGGCCCGGTTTTCATTGATGCGCTGGACTGGTCGCGCGACGCGACCGGACCTTGGATTGAATCGGAAATGGAATTCGGGTTCGAGTACGCCCGCGATAATTTCGCCCTGCTCTATGGCGCATTCAGCGACAGTATCGAACGGTATGTGCCCCCTCCGACGCTCGGCGAAATGCGGTATCCTTTTGACATAGACGAGCAACGTTCGGCGGCACGGCTGTTTCGGGTTTGGAACCGCGAAAACCGAAATGAAGAACGCTTTGTCGGACCTGAGACAGAACGGCGCAGTACCGGGGTTCCGGTGCTGGTCGTTTCCGGCGGGGTGGATTCGCTCACGCCAATCGAATGGGCAGACGAGCTTGAACGGCGGTTCAGCGGTATGACGCGGTTTGTTTTTCCCGAACTTGGTCATGCCGTGGCATTCGGGGATGATGCCGATGTCACCGATGATGATATAATCTCGCAACTGAATTGCGGCCCTGCCGTTGTGCGGGCGTTTGTAAATGGCGAGGAGTACGGCTCATGCGCGCAGTATATGAAGAAGGCAACCGATGACTGACACCCCGACCCGCGCAGGCTTTGTCGCTCTGATCGGCGAACCGAATGCCGGTAAATCAACTTTGCTGAATGCACTGGTCGGAGCAAAGCTGTCGATTGTCACGCACAAGGTTCAGACCACGCGCTTCCGCATTCGCGGGGTAATGAACGAGGGCGACTCGCAGATCGTTTTTGTCGATACTCCCGGCCTTTTTGCGCCCAAACGGACATTGGACCGCGCGATGGTCGCGGCGGCATGGGCCGGTGCATCGGATGCGGATGTCGTCATGCTGCTGATCGAGGCCCAGCGCGGCATCACCAAGGGCGTGCAGCGCATTCTTGATGATCTCGACAAACATCTCGGCCCCAACACGCCGGTGGCGTTGGTCGTCAACAAGATCGACCGGGTCAAGCGTGACACCCTGCTGGCGCTGACCGCCGAGATTCAGGAAAAGCGGGCCTTCGAGCAGGTCTTTTATATCTCGGCCACGCGCAGCAACGGCCTCGGCGCGATGACCGATTGGCTGACCGGAAGAGTACCCGAGGGGCCGTGGCTCTATCCCGAGGATCAATTAGGCGATGCATCGATGCGGGCGATTGCCGCCGAAGTCACGCGCGAAAAACTGATGCTGCGCCTGCATCAGGAACTGCCCTATCAGATGACCGTCGAAACCGAAGCGTGGGAAGAACGCAAAGACGGTTCGGTCAAAATTGATCAGGCGGTGATTGTCGCCAAGGAGGGTCACCGGCCCATCATTCTGGGCAAGGGCGGCCAGACACTCAAACAGATCGGACAGGCCTCGCGCGAGGAGCTTTCCGATATGATGGAACGCAAGGTTCACTTGTTCCTGAGGGTGAAAGTCGATGAACGGTGGCAGGAGGACCGCGCCCGCTATTCGCAGATGGGCCTTGATTTCCCCGAGGGTTAATCCACCCCTGATTGAACCGGCCCCGAAGGATCGGCAGTAACGCGCCGGAAAGGTCCAAGCGTTACGTTAGGCCCATGAAAAGGCTCAACGAATTTGATGCATTGCGGGGAATTGCGGCGGTTGCCGTGGTTTTCGCGCATCTTCTGAACTATGCGCCCGCGGCGTTGGGCAGTCCTTACGGACATTGGAGCGCGCCGCTCTGGAGCTTTGGTGCGAACGGTCATTTTGCCGTTCTCATCTTTTTCGCCATCAGCGGTTTCGTTTTGTCCTACCCCTATTTCATCGGGGCGAAGGGAGAACAAAACCTCAAGCTTGATGTCGCCAACCGATTGCCCCGGCTGTTGATCCCGGTTTTCATCACCGGCATGCTTTGCTTTGTCATCCAGATGTTCGCGGTCTGGGCGGCGGGGGGCGAACAGTTAACGCCCTTCACATCACCGGAATGGATCGGGCGCTGGAATGTCAGCGGATGGGATACGGCACGCGAGATCGAATTTCTGATGACGCGCGTGTTTTTTCTGTACAGCGAAACAGACACGATGAACGTCAATCTGTGGACAATGCCGGTAGAGTTCGCCTTTTCATTGCTCGTCTTTGCCGTTGGCGCGGTCGTGTTGCGGCGGTTCGATATCGCGCTATTGCTGGTCGTAATATCCGGCGCAAGTATTCTATCGTGGCGCGCGGAAACACTGGAGTATTTTCTCAAGGCGCTGGCGGGCAGCGTGTTTTTCCTCGGGGTGCTGGTCGCCTATCAGATTGACAGCGTGCGCAGCATCATCGGTCGGCGCTCATGGATGCCCGGTGTGTTGATGATCGGCGGGCTATTGGTATCGTCGGTACTGGTCAGGCACGACATGCACTATCTGATCGCGAACTTCTTGGGACTGATGGCGATACTCTGGTTTTTTATCGGCTTTGCTGCCGCGCCGAAATTACCCGCGAAACTTGATCATCCGTTCTTCGCGTTTCTCGGCGAAGTTTCCTTCGCCCTCTATCTGATCCACGGATCGGTTCTCTACGCGGTGTTCCAGATTATCGCAGGTCATTTCGAATACGGCATTGGCATGTTTCTGTTTGGAACGGTGATCTCGCTCGTAATCTCCTTCACACTGGCGTTTGTGATCGCGCGTTATGTTGAGATGCCGCTGGTCGGCTATGTCCGCCGCGCAATCAGGAGCCTGATCCGTGACCCTGAAATGGCTTAGCCTCGGCATTGCCGCCCTCGTGCTGGCCGGCGGCTTGATCTATGCGGGAAAGTGGGTGCTGGAAGAGTGGCGCTATCGGGCGTTACTGGCGGATCGGGCGCTCATTGCGGGTGATCGCGATGTTTCGGCCAAGGCCGAGCGGCCCTGCCCTGCCACCGACGGGACATTGGTCTTCGTCATCTTCGGTCAGAGCAACGCCGCCAATCACGGCGACACAGGTTTGCGCGCGCCGGATGCGGCCTTCGACTTTTATGGCGGACGGTGCTTTGAGGGGCATGACCCTCAGTTTTCGGCAACCGGCAAGGGTGGATCGCTTTGGCCGGCCTTTGCCGATTCTTTGCGCGCAGCGGGTGAAACGCGACCCATCCTGACTGCAAATGTCGCCGTCGGAAACACACCGATTGCCGAATGGATGCCGGGCACAAAGCACGCCCGATTTCTGATACAAGAGACACGCGCCCTGTCATCTGCTGGGTATCAGATCGCGGGCTTTCTTTTCTTTCAGGGCGAGTCGGATCGCAAAACGCCAGTGCCGGTCTATCGCGATGCTCTGACGCGGATCGCCGACATGATCGACGCCGAAGCACCCGATGTACCGCTGATTATTGCCGATACTTCAATCTGTGCATTGGAGGAGGCGGGCGGAGAAAAATCCGCACCCTTATCCCGTGCCAGAATTGCCGCGGCCTCAGACCGTAAAAACATTATCGTCGGTCCCGACACCGATATGCTGGGGCCGGAATATCGCTATGACGGATGTCACTTTAACCGGCGGGGGTTGCAGGCGCTGGGCGCGCTGTGGGCCGATTCCGTACGCCAGACCCTAGATTAACTGTCAAACTGCGGATCGTGCAGCCACCACAGGCCGCAGCAGCACAAACATCCAGACCGCCATTGCGAGAACATAAAGCGCCATCGGAATGCACTGCGCCTCGAAATCAATTCCCCAATCAATGAACGTGCCCGTCAGGCCCGGCCCGAGCGCAGACGAAAACACCATCGCCGCCATACTGAGCGAGCGAATCGAGCCGAGGTTTCTGGTTCCGTATAATTCGGCCCACATCGCCCCCATCGTCGCACCGCCGGCCCCCGCACTTGCGCCGATCATGCCCAGAAAGATGTGCGGAACCCACAGCCCGCCAAACGCGCTCAGCGCAAAAATCCCCAACGCCAGCGGCAACAGGTAAAGCGGCAGGACCGCCAACGCGCTGAACCGATCCAGCAGCATTCCGAAGATCAGCGAGAATATCACCGACAACACCGCGTATGTGGTGAAACCGGACGTAAACTGAAGCAGGCTCCAGCCTTTAATTTCTGCGATATGCGCCTGATGAAACAGGCCCGCAGTGCCGATCATCGGGGCTGCCATCAACGCGGGGATCAACAGCCAGAACAGACGATGGCGCAGGACTTCGGGGCGGGTCCAGTGCTTGCCGCCGATTCCGGTGACAACCTTACCGGATGTTTCCGTGCCCGTCGGAACGCGCTCGCCCTTCAGGATCAGAGTGTACAGCGGCAACAGAATAATCACGATGAACACTGCAAAAACAATCCAGACAGAACGCCATTCCATCTGCGTCAGCAGCCACGCAACCAAAGGCGGCAACAGACCCTCTCCGACAGGATGCCCCCAGGACGCCACGGCCAGCGCCCTGCCCCGGCTGGCGACAAACCACCGCGCAATCGCCGTCACCTCGATATGGCTGAGCATCCCCTGTCCGGAATAACGCAGACCGAAGATAGCGAAACCGAACACCCAGATATTCTGAACCTGGCTCATCAGCAGGCAGACACCCGCCAGCCCGATCAGAACCATCCCGCCCAGACGCCGCATCGGCACACGGTCTGCGATCCAACCCGTATTCACCAACAACAACGCCGACGCGAGGGTCGCAACCGTGTAAAGCTGCCCGAACTCTCCGTCAGTCAGTCCCAGCTCGCGCCTGTACTCGCCGCCGAATAGCGAGATAAAAAACGTCTGGCCGAAATTCGACCCGAAGGCGAGCAACAGACCAGCGAGCAACCAAGGTGCGTTCTCGCGCATGAACCGGAAAGACAGCATGCGCTTGTTTAAGGGTGGCCACGCGATATGTCATGGACGAACAGCAGCACGGGAAAAATTATGTGGTCAAGGTTTAAGAACATTGTCCTGTCTTTTCGGACCAGCCTGCTGTTCACCCCGTTGGTCTTCGCCGTCGGCGGGCTGCTGCTGTCATTCTTCACGGTTTACGCCGATCAGGCCGGATTAGGGCAAACGATGGTAAAGGTGTTGCCGGGAACCGGCGGCATTGACGAGGACGGCGCACGGGCGGTTCTATCGACCATTGCCTCGGGGATGTTCACGGTTACCAGTATCGTGATCTCGCTGACATTCATCGCGCTGACGATGATGTCCTCGCAACTGGGACCGCGCCTTCTCGTCTTTTTCATGCGTGACCGGACGACGAAGGTTTCGCTGGGCATATTCATCGCGACAATCATCTATGCGCTGGTGTCGATGGCCAGCATCGGGGCCAGCGGAGACTCGACCTTTGCGCCGCATCTGTCATTTGTGGTCGCGATTGTTCTGGCCATCGCCTCGCTCGGAACGATGATTTATTTCGTCAATCACATCGCCCATTCCATTCAGGCCGATGCCATCGTCGCGCGGCTGGCAAGGGAATGCGACGCCGCCATCGACAGTGCAATCCGGAGCGAAAAGGGCGCCGAGCGAGCGCCGACCGAAGCTGAAATAACCGCGCTGGACAATCGCTTTGAACCCGACAGCCTGCGGTGGGAGGCGCAGGGAACAGGATACCTCTCAACTGTGGATTACCCGGCACTGGTCAAGGCCGCCGCCAAGCACGACGCGATCATCAAGCTGTTTTTTCAGGTCAATACATTCGTCTATGACGGTCAGGTTCTGGCGCTGTTCAAGTGCCCCGAGGGCAAGGCCGATGCCCTGCGCGAGGCTTTTGACGGGGCCATTGCGCTCAGCGAACGGCGCACGCCTGCGCAACAGATCAACTTCGAAATGTCCGCATTGTCCGAGGTTGCCTTGCGCGCGCTGTCACCGGGGATCAACGACCCCTATACCGCGTCGGCCTGTGTCGATTACCTTGGCAATACCCTGTCACGGATCGCGAAAGCGTCGCCCAAAATCCGCACACTCAAGGATGCCGACGGCAAAATGCGCCTGCTGCGGACCGCGGATGATCTGCCGTTTTTTCTCGATGAATGTATCGCTCCGATCATCGAGGCAGGCGCAGGGTCGCCGATCGCTCTCGCCAGCCTGATCCGCACATTGAACCGCATCAAACAAGTCGCACATGCGCCCGAAGACCACGAGGCGGTCCATCACCAGCAGGCAGCCTTAAAGTCCATGATTGAAAAGAATGTCCAGCACCCGAGCGAATGCAAACGCCTGATCGCGATGATCGACCCCGACCCCAGCGCCGTACCGCCGGTATGAGTGCGCTGCGTATTCTCATCATCGGCGGGTATGGCACATTCGGCGGGCGGCTGATCCGGCTGTTAGCCGACGAACCGGAACTGACCCTGATTTGCGCGGGACGCTCAACCGCCAAGGCCGGGACTTTCATCGCGGGGCTGACTGCCCGCGCGGAACTAGTGGCGGCTCAGGTGGATCGGAACGGAGATCTGGCCGCTGACTTTGCGGCCTTGAGACCTGACCTGATCGTCGATGCTTCGGGTCCGTTTCAAATCTATGGCGAGCGCCCCTACCGCGTGGTCGAGGCGGCGATCAAGGCGGCGATTGACTACGTCGATATCGGTGACGGGGCCGAATTCGTCGCGGGTATCGCGGCATACGATGCCGAGGCGAAAACAGCCGGCATCAGCGTACTGGGCGGCGCAAGCACCTATCCGGCCCTGTCCTCTGCGGTGGTGCGGAATCTCACGGACGGATGGCAGTCGGTCGAACGGATTGAAAGCGGCCTCGCCCCGTCGCCCCGCGCCGGACTGGGCCGAAACGTGATCGAGGCTATCATGTCCTATGCCGGAAAACCGGTTCCGGTAATCCGCGAGGGGCGCGCGGAAAATGCGCCTGCGCTGATCGACTCGCGCGTTTTCGTGATTGCCCCGCCGGGCGTCGAGCCGCTCCCTCGCATGCGGTTTTCGCTGGTCTCACTGCCTGATCAACTCCTGTTTCCTGCCCGGTGGTCAATGCTGCAAGACCTGTGGTCGGGAGTCGGGACGCGGCCCCAGATTATGTTGCGGTTCCTGTACCTGTGTGCGCTGCCGGTGCGCTGGCGGGTTCTGCCCAGTCTGTCGCCTTTTGCCGGGATGGCATATTGGGTCATGGGCAAAGTTGCATGGGGCGCGCATCGCGGCGGGTTGATCCTCCGGGTCGCGGGGCGCGCAGCCGATGGCGCGCCGGTTCAGCGCGATTGGCACATGATTGCCGAGGGCAACGACGGCCCGTTCATTCCGGCAATGGCCGTCGCCGCGCTGATCCGGCGGCGCTTGAACGGCGATAGACCGGCTATCGGCGCCCGCGCTGCCATGGACGAGATAACGCTGGGCGATTGTGAGGCGCAGTTCACCGCCAGAGCCATCGCAACAGGCGTGCGCGAGGACCTGCCGACAGACGCTCCGCTTTATCATCATGTTCTGGGCGAGGCGTTTACGCGCCTGCCGCCCGCCATCCGCGCCATGCACACCGACCCCCATGGCCGCACGGTCCGGGGCCGGGCGCGCGTGGATCGGGGCCGCAATCCGATTTCGCGTTTGATCGGTGCGCTGGTCGGCTTTCCCAAGGCCGGCGATGATGTGCCGGTTGAGGTCAGCTTTACGCGAGAGCATGGCGGCGAGTTATGGCAGCGGCGCTTTGACGGAAAACCGTTCTCCAGTTTTCAGAAACGCGGAACCGGCGCGTTCGAGCATCTGATTTCCGAACGGTTCGGGCCGCTGGAATTCGGGCTGGCGCTGGTGCTGGAGAACGAGCGGATGTGGCTGAAAACAATCGGCTGGCGCGCATTCGGCATACCGATGCCGCGCTTTATGGCTCCCTCGGGTGATGCGTTCGAGCATGTCGAGGACGGGCGTTTTCACTTCCACGTCGAAATCCGTCATTGGATGACCGGATTGATCGTGCGGTATCGGGGGTGGCTGGAATAATCCCGCCACCCGCCATTTTCATTCAGCGATTGGCCGTGCGGGTCGTCGGCCAGTTATTTTGCAGCCAGTCACTCGTCACGGCTTGTTCAAGGCGGCGGGCCTTATCCATCCAGCCCTTGGCATTACGCATGCGGCGCGCCGGATCGTTCGACATGATCGCAAACACCATATCCCGTCCGCCCAGCGTAATAATCCCTGTCAGACCACGCACATAGCTCAGCGTGCCGAACTTGGTGACAATCGCATAGTCGACGCCGCCATTGCTGCCGACCGTCTGGGATTCGTGGATTTGCTTGAACGCCTCGCCGTACTTTTTATAGCCATAGCGCGTGAAGGCCGCCATCTGTCGGGGCGTCACCTTTGAACGGGTGGAAAGGCCGGAATTGTTTTCATAGCTGATGCCATTCCATTCCGACCCGCCAATCGACCCGATCCGCGATTTCGCCCACTCGACGTTTATCCGGGCCGCATCGGTCAGCGAGGTCGGCTTCCGCGACAGATCCGCCGCCGCCGCCGCACCGAGGACTTCGGCGGTCATGTTGCGCGAGATATCAAACATCTCGGTCAGGATGGCTGCAACCGTTGCGCTTTCATGGGCCGCGATTTCAGAACCGCGTCCGCCGCCGCTGCCCTTGCGGGGCGTCGGCAATGTTACGCCCGCCGATTGTGCGGCACGGCGCATGGCTTCGGCTGTGTATTTCGACGGGTTTTTGACAGGGCTGGCCCCGCGGTGCTCGTTGCGGTCCAGATTCAGCGCGCTGATACCGGGATTAAAAACCGCACCTACAGACTGGCGGCTGTCGATGATCGACACTTCGGGCAGCGCATCACCGTGATAGAAAAACTTGCCGTTGACCTTTTTCACCCCTGCCGAGGCAAGACGCCGCGCAAGCCCGCTCAGGTCGGTCCGGTTCAGGCTCGGATCACCGCTTCCGACCAGATGCAGATCGCCATTCAGAACACCGCCCGAAACCGGACCATCGGCCAACAGCGATGTGCGGAATGTACCGTTCAGGCCCTTGGTTTCCAGAATGGCAATGGTGGCGAGCATCTTCGCGATTGACGCGGGCGGCATCGGCATGTCGGCGTTGCGTTCGCTCAGGATTTCGCCGGTCTGACCATCCAGAAGAATAAAGCCGTACGAACCCTCGGGCGCATCACCCGATTGCTCCAGCTTGGTGACGAAGTTCATCGGCTTGGGGCCGGTGACGCGCGGCGGCGCGATGCTTGGCGGCAAAGCGGCTTGGGGCAGGATACGCGGCGCGGCGGCCTGCGCAGTGATCGCCGGATTTTCGGCCAGCGTGGTGACAACATAAGTCGGCGCGGGCTGCGCCTGCACCACCGGCGCAGCGGGCTGAACTGCAACGGGCGCAACGGGCTGAACCGCAACCGGCGCGGCCACCGGCTGAAGTGCGGCGAGTTCAACCACAGGTGCCGGCGCACTGGCATCTTCGAACACTTCGGGCGGCAGATCGGACGGAACGGGGGCCGGCTCGGCTGCGACCTTCGCGACCGGCGGCGTTTTCGGCGCGGCGACCTCGGCTTTTGCTTTGGGCGGTGTGACTTTCTGCTCGACCTGCGGCGAAACACTCACCTCCGGCTTTGGCAAAGAGGTCGGTGCGGTTGCGCATCCGCTGATCAGAAAAAGGACCGTCGAGAGTCCCGTTAGCGTCCGGTTCATAGTGCTGCCTCAACATTTTTGTCGCGCAGACGGTGGACCAAAGCAGGGAACGATCGGAAGTTGTAGCAGCATCCCAAAGCCCGCAAAATGGGCAGGCCGGACCTGTGATGATCGAATTTCGCTCTGATGCTACCGTGCCCCACGCAGTGATAATCGAAAAAGCGTTAAACGATCCGCTTTACGAGGTCCAGTAACCCTAAACAACGGCGGTTCACAAATTCCTAATCGCCGCACGCCCTGTTAACGCGCACGTCCCGGGTGGCCGCACGGGCCGCCAAAAATCAGCCCAGCGTATTCGTCGCCTGCCCCGCTTCAAACTGTTCCAGATGATAAACGACCTGCCGCCAAACCTCGGCCTGTGCCTCGTCGCTCGCCCAGGCTGTATGCGGGGTGAGGATAAAGTTGGGCCGCTCCAGCACCGACAACAGCGGATTATCCGGCGCGGGCGGTTCCTTTGTCAGCACGTCGAATCCCGCACCGGCAATCTGGCCGCTGGTCAGGGCATGGGCCAGCGCGGCCTCGTCCACCAGACCGCCGCGCGAGGTATTGATCAGGATGGCGGAGTTTTTCATCCGCTCGAATTCGGGCGCGGCAATCATATTGCGGGTTGCCGGCATCAGCGGCGCGTGCAGCGTGATCACATCTGACGTCTCGATCACCTCGTCCCACGGCGTATAAAGCGGGCCGAGGCCATCGGCGCCCTTATGCGCGGCGAACATCACCTCCATATTAAAGCCGCGTGCGATCCGCGCGACGTTCTGGCCGATGACGCCCTCGCCGACAATGCCCAGCCGCGATCCCGCAAGGTCCGCAATCGGATGGTTGAAAAAACAGAACTGCCCGGATTTCTCCCATTCGCCGTTGATCACGTCCTGCCTGTATCCGACAATGCCGCGCCGCAATGCGAGGATCAGCGCAAAGGCATGTTCGGGAACGGTATTTTCGGCATAGCCCCGCACATTCGAAACGGTAACTCCGTGCGCGGCGCAGGCGGGAATGTCGATCACGTCAAAGCCTGTGGCAGCAATCGAAATCATTCTCAGGTTGGCCGCGCCCGCCAGTTGTCCGGCCCCGATCGGCGCCTTGTTGGTGATGACCATATCCGCATCGGCGATGCGTTCTGCAACCTGATCGGGGGCGGTTTTCCCGTATTCCACCCAGTCATGGGCAAAGGCGGGCCGCGTAATTTCGACGCTCGGTCCCATCGTATCACGGTCGAGAAAAACGATTTTTGTCATCGGGCCACCCTTGTTTGCCTGCACGTGCCTTGTCACCTTCGCGGATTTTTCCGTCGATGGAAACGGCAAAAGGCGGGCGGGAATTTCTTGCAATTCCGGTTGCCCGCCCCGACACTCACGCTTCATAAAAAAGGATGCACGGTATGAGCAAACAGATTGAAAATTCTACGGAAAACGAAAAACAGGAAACCGGCGCATCCGATAATCCTGCCTCCGAAACCGCCGAAGAAATGCAGGCAAGCATGGACGGGTTGAACGAGGCATTGGCCGGATTAAGCGCCATTGTCGGGACGGTTGCCGCGGCAACGGCCCAAAAGCCGGGTAAGAAAGACGGCTGACAGCGCGACCAACCGCTTTTACCAAATACGCTGCCCCGCACCTGATGCGGGGCCTGCTGATCAGCCGCCGATCAGGCACACGCTCCCCTGACCCGAAACAAGGTCATCCGCCGGTCACATCGCTTTTCAGCACCGCCTCAGGGTGGCAGGGCCGGGGGTGTGTCCAACTGCACCATCATGTGGCACTCGTATAAGGTCCGGTCGACCTCGTGGGTCTTGGCCCGCCGGTATCCCGGCGGATATCCCGCCCGCACAGGACCATAGCGTCCCGGCCCCGGCGGTTTCCGGTTGCGTTTGGCCATCACGC
>CALGNW010000148.1 GCA_937958345.1 uncultured Neomegalonema sp.
GGCGCGGTCAGCATTGCATCGGCAAACGCAAACATTGCCGAAAGCTGCGCTGCGATGAAGGCGGACGGTGTTGAAATTTTCACCATCGCCTTCGGGATCAACGATGCCTATACGCGCGATCTGCTGAAGCAATGCGCGACCGCAGAGCCGAACTACTTCGAACCGAACGCCGGGGGCGATCTCGATGCGGTCTTCGAGGGCATCTTCGACAAGCTTGTCAGCGGTCAGGTTCGCCTGACGGGCTAGCACGGCAGAACAACGGGCCGACTGCAACTTTTAGCCGATTTGGGTAGCCCGCTCCACATGAGCGGGCTATCTGATGGCCTATGACCGTAACACCCGAGACTCATTTTGGCGCGCGCACAGTGTCCGAGGCGGAAAAGCCCGGCCTCGTGCAGGGCGTCTTCACCAGCGTTGCCTCGCGCTATGATCTGATGAACGACCTGATGTCGGGCGGCATGCACCGGCTTTGGAAGGCGGCGATGATCGACTGGCTGGCCCCCCGCGACGGCTGGCGCATGCTCGACGTTGCAGGTGGCACGGGCGATATCTCGTTCAGAACGCTTGAGCGGATCAACAAGCGCGGCGGACGCGGCGATGTCACCGTCTGCGATCTGACCGAGGATATGCTTCGCGCGGGGCGGACACGCTCTGAAAGCGAGCGCCTCGCCGATCAGCTCAGCTGGGTGACCGGCGATGCCATGAACCTGCCGTTCGAGGACAATCAGTTCGACGCTTACACAATCTCGTTCGGCATCCGAAACGTGACCCGCATTGGCGACGCCCTCTCCGAAGCCTATCGCGTGCTGAAACCCGGCGGGCGCTTCTTGTGCCTCGAATTCAGTGCCATGACAGTCCCGCTGGCACAGCAAGTCTACGATGCATACTCGTTCAATGTGATCCCGCGTATCGGTCAGGTCGTGGCGAAAGACCGCGACAGCTATCAGTACCTTGTTGAAAGCATCCGGCGCTTTCCGGTCCAGTCGCAATTCGGCGCGATGATCGAAGATGCGGGTTTTGAACAGGTCAAATGGCGCAACCTCACCGGCGGCGTCGCGGCGCTGCATTCCGGCTGGAAATTATGACAGTTCTGCGCGTCCCGGCGCATCTCTACCGCCTCTCGCGGATCGCCGCGACGATGGCCCGCAGCGGCGGCCTCGCCGTTTTCAGAGAGCGCCTCGGCCTGCGCGGATGGCGGAACGGATTGGCAATCACCGCCGAAACTCTGCTCAAACCCTTCGGCATACGGGGCGACTCCAACATGCCGCCTGTGGCCCGCGCCCTCAACGCGCTCGGCCCCGCCGAGGTAAAGTTCGGCCAGATGATGGCCACACGGCCCGATGTCGTCGGGATCGAGATGGCGCAGGAGCTGCGACAGCTTCAGGACAATGTACCCGCCTTCGACGAGGGCATTGCCCGCAAAAGTGTCGAACGCGAACTCGGTTCGACAATACAAGAGGCATTCACGACCTTCGGACCGCCCATCGCCGCCGCCTCGATTGCGCAGGTACACAAGGCCGAAACAACCGAGGGCGCGATCGTCGCGGTCAAAGTGCTGCGCCCCGGCGTAGAGGCCGACTTCATGCGCGACATTGATGCCTTCAGCTTTGTCGCGAAGGTGATGGAAAAACTGCTTCCCAACACCCGCCGTCTGAAACCCGTGGCGGTCTATGAACACTTTGCCGAAACAACGCGCATCGAACTCGATCTGCGGCTCGAGGCCGCCGCCGCCTCGGAATTTCGCGAAAATACGATCGAGGACGAAGGTTTCCGTGTTCCGGTAATCGACTGGCAACGGTCCTCCCAGCGCGTGCTGACAATGGAATGGATCGACGGCACGCCCATCGGCGACATGGCGGCGCTCGAGGCAAAGGGCGTCGACCGCAAGGCACTCGCCCAGCGGGTTATTCAGTCGTTTCTGCTCCATGCGCTGCGCGACGGTTTCTTTCATGCCGACCTGCATCAGGGCAATCTGCGCGTCGATGATGCCCACCGGATCGTGGCGCTCGATTTCGGGATCATGGGACGGCTCGACATGATGACCCGGCGCTTTTACGCCGAGATTTTGCTGTCGTTCCTGCGCCGGGATTACATGCGCGCGGCTATGATCCATCAGGAGGCGGGCTATTTGCCTGCGGACCAGCCCGTCGACAGTTTTGCTCAGGCCCTGCGCTCGGTCGCAGAGCCGATCTTCGGGCTAGGAGCCACAAAAGTGTCGATGGCCCGCCTGCTGGGACAGCTTTTCACGGTCACCGAAACCTTCGGTATGGAGACGCAGACCCAGTTGATCCTGCTGCAAAAAACCATGGTGATGGTCGAGGGCGTCGCACGCGATCTCGACCCCGACGTCAATATGTGGAGCGCCGCGCAGCCCGTGGTCGAGCAATGGGTTCGCAAGAACCTCGGCCCCGAGGCTGTGGTCCGCGACCTTCAGACGACACTGGCCACGCTCTCACGCCTCGGCCCGCGCCTGCCAAAGGCCGCTGAACGACTGGTCGCACTGGCCGACGCGCCGGAACGCGAGCAAACCGTCAATGTCCGCATGAAAGCCCCCAGCAAAACATCGTTGTTTATCACCGCCATTGCGGGCGGGACCGTCGGTGCGTTGTTGATGATGCTGTTCGGTTAAAAACAGCGCCCCCGGCTTCCGACCGCCGCGCGGCAATGCGAATCCTTTCAATTCCCATTCGGTCGATGTAAATATGCGGAACGCACACAGACGATAGCCGATGGGACCGACCATGCTCACGCTGACGGGGAAAAGAATTCTTCTGATAATAGGCGGCGGTGTAGCGGCCTATAAGTCCCTGCTCCTGATCCGTGAATTACAGCGGATGGGCGCGTCGGTCCGCTGCGTGCTGACCGCCGCAGGCGCAGAATTCGTGACCCCGCTCTCAGTCGGGGCGCTGTCCGGCGACAAGGTTTATCAGCAGCTTTTCGACCTGACGGCAGAGGCCGAGATGGGCCATATCGAACTGTCCCGCTCTGCCGATCTGCTGGTGGTCGCTCCTGCCACCGCCGACCTGATGGCAAAGATGGCAAACGGTCTGGCGGGCGACCTTGCCTCGACGCTGCTGCTCGCGACCGATACGCCGGTGATGATTGCGCCGTCGATGAACGTCCGTATGTGGGAGCATCCGGCAACGCAGCAAAACCTGCGGACACTGCGCGCCCGGGGCATCCAGACAGTCGGCCCCGACGAGGGCGATATGGCCTGCGGAGAATACGGCTTCGGGCGGGTGGCTGAACCCGAGGTCATCGCCGATGCCATCGCCCGCCATCTTTCGGGGCAGGCACGGGTTGCCACCGATCAGACTCTGGCGATCTCGGGACCGCAGGGACTGCGCGGCAAGCGGATTGTCGTCACCTCCGGTCCGACACACGAACCGATTGACCCCGTGCGTTATATCGCCAACCGCTCGTCGGGAAAACAAGGCCATGCCATCGCCGCCGCGCTGGCCGCCGAGGGGGCCGAGGTGGTTCTGGTCAGCGGACCGACCCGATTGGATACACCCGCCGGATGCACCCTGCACGCGGTCGAAACCGCCGAACAGATGCTCGCTGCGACCATGGGCGCTCTGCCTGCCGATGCCGTTGTCTGCGCCGCAGCCGTGGCTGATTACCGGGTCGGGGCCGTCTCGGAAAACAAGCTGAAAAAAGACACCGGGACCGACGCACGGACATTGTCCCTCGTCGAAAATCCCGACATCCTGAAAACCGTCTCGCGCCTTGCTGACGGTCGCCCGCCTCTCGTCATCGGCTTTGCTGCCGAGACAGAACAGGTGATCCCCCACGCCCGCGCAAAGCGCGACCGCAAGGGCTGTGACTGGATACTGGCAAACGACGTTTCGACCGGCACAGGCACATTCGGTGGCGACGACAATCAGGTCACGCTTGTCAGCGAACACGGCGAGGACGCATGGCCGCGCATGACAAAAGCCGAGGTCGCCGCCCGCCTCGCCGCAAAAATTGCCGAGGCTCTGACCGCATGAACATCCGGATCAAGCGGCTCGCATCCGGCGCGGGCCTGCCATTGCCGCACTACGCGACCGCGGGCGCAGCCGGGGCCGATCTGCACGCCGCCGTCTCAGATCCCGTCACCCTCAAACCAACCGAACGCGCGCTGATTCCGACAGGGTTCGCAATGGCGATCCCGGCGGGATGGGAGGGCCAGATCAGACCCCGCTCCGGCCTCGCCCTCAAGCACGGAATCACCACGCTCAATGCCCCCGGAACCATCGACAGCGACTATCGCGGCGAGGTCGGCGTGATCCTGATCAATCACGGCAGCGAGGATTTCACGATCCGGCGCGAAGACCGCATCGCCCAGATCATCTTCGCCCCCGCGCCCGCCGCCGCGTTCGTTGAAACCGACGAACTGGGCGACAGCCAGCGCGACACGGGCGGTTTCGGCTCGACCGGGGGAACCGGCTGATGCTCAGAACCTCCCGCAAAACCCTGCTGGCGATTGAAGCGGTGGTCGACGTTGCGCTGCACGCGCGGCCCGATCCCGTGCAATCGCGGGACCTGACCAAGCGTCAGGGCGTCCCGCAACGTTACCTCGAACAGGTCATGCAACAGCTTGTTCATGTCGGCATCCTGCGCGGCGTGCGCGGTCCCAAGGGCGGCTACACCCTCGCCCGCGAGCGCCGCCGCATCACCGTCGGAGAGATCGTACGCATCGTCGACACGATGGAGCGCAAGGACGAAACGACGGCGGCCTCGCGCCTGAACGATCAGGTCATCCGTCCGCTTTGGGACGAGATCGGCGCTCTGACGCTCGAACGTCTTGATAAAATCACCATCGAGCATCTGTGCGAGGACGCACAGGCGCAGGGCCTCGGGCCCACCAGCGGCGACCGGACCCGCGACTTCACGATTTGATCGGCCCGGCGTCCGCCCCGATAACAGAAAGGACCGGCCCGCGTGCCTGACCGCTATCCCGAAATACCGGCCCCGCCCACCGGCACATTGATGGGCCAGCGCCGGTTTGCGGCCTTGTTCTGGGTGCAATCGCTCGGCGCGTTCAACGATCAGGTTTTCAAAACCGGCCTGCTGACGCTTCTGACTTTTCGGCTGGCCGACGATCTCGGTTTGAACGCCAGTCTGCACAACACCATCGGCGCGGCTCTGTTCATTCTCCCTTTTGCACTCTTCGCCCCGACGGCAGGCCAGATTGCCGACGGCATGGACAAGGCCAAAATGATGCGCTTCGTCAAGGGGTGCGAGATTGTCCTGATGGTCCTCGCCGCCCTTGCGTATCAGGTGCAAAGCCTCGGATTTCTCTACCTGCTTCTGTTTTTGATGGGCGCGCAATCCGCCATGTTCGCACCGATCAAGTACGGTATTCTTCCGCAATACCTGCGGGAGAACGAGCTGATCTCGGGAAACGGCCTGATACAGGGCGCAACATTTCTGGCCATTCTCGTCGGCCAGATAGCGGGCGCAAAGCTTATCCTGACCGAGGCAGGGGTGACCATCATCGGCGTGGTTGTCATCGGCGTCGCAATCCTCGGCTTTATCGCCAGCCTGTTTGCCCCGTCTGCACCGCCCTTGGGGGGCGCAACAAAGGTGGATTGGTTCTTTCCCCGCGCCATGTGGAGGATCATCGCTGACGGACGCAAAGTACCCAAGGCGTTTGAAGCGGTGATGGCGATTGCATGGTTCTGGTTTACCGGCGCAACCTTTCTCGCGCTGCTGCCGCCCTACGCCAAAGAGGCCCTGAGAGGGGACGAAAACGTCTTTATCCTGTTGCTCGCGACATTCTCGGTCGGCGTCGCCATCGGCGCGGTGCTTTGCGGCAGGATTTTCGGCTCGAAGGCACGTATTCGCACATCGGCATGGGGCGCGGGCGGCATCGCGCTGTTCTCGGTGCTGCTCTGGTATTTTACCGGCGTATACGACCGCGCAACCGGCGGCGGCGAGGCCGGTCTGACCGGCGTGGCCGTCTTTTTATCCCAGCCATCGGCATGGGCGGTCCTGATCTGTTTTGCCCTGCTTGCTGCATGTGCAGGTCTGTATCTCACGCCTGTCAACGTGGTGCTGCAAGTCGAATCGCCGCCGAACGAGCGGGGACGGTTTATCGCCTGTTCCAACGTCGTCGATGCCATCGCGATGACGGCATCCGCCGCACTCGCCGCCGCGCTGACCACCGCCGGATTATCCCAAGTCGATATTTTCGCGCTCGTTGGCGTGACGGGGGTCGCAGCGGCAATCTGGGCCGCGCGGCATAAAGACTAACCGCGCGCCCTCAGACGTTTCATCCGGCAAAAGGATCGGTCACAAGGATCGTATCCTCGCGCTCGGGAGAGGTTGAAAGCAACGCAACCGGCGTTTCGATCAGTTCCTCGACACGTTTGACGTACTTGACCGCAGCTGCGGGCAGGTCGGCCCATCGCCGTGCGCCTTCGGTCGACTCCGACCAGCCTGGCATCGTCTCGTAAATCGGCTCGGCCTTGGCTTGCAGAGCGGCGGCGGCAGGCAGGTGATCGTACTCGACACCGTCCACCATATAGCCCGTGCAGATTTTCAGTTCCTCGAAACCGTCCAGCACATCCAGCTTGGTCAGGGCAACGCCGTTGATCCCCGACGTTGTCGCCGTCTGCCGCACGAGACAGGCATCGAACCAGCCGCAGCGGCGCTTGCGCCCCGTGACAGTGCCAAACTCGTGCCCGCGCTCACCGAGGCGTTGGCCGACGGCATCATCCAACTCGGTCGGAAACGGCCCCGAGCCGACGCGGGTGGTGTATGCCTTGACGATCCCGAGGACATAGCCGACAGCGCCCGGTCCGACGCCGGATCCGCACGCCGCAGCCCCCGCCATCGTGTTGGACGAGGTGACATAGGGATACGTGCCGTAGTCAATATCCAGCAATGCCCCCTGCGCACCCTCGAACAGAATGCGCTTGCCCTCTTTGCGGGCGCGGTCCAGCTCGCGCCAGACCGGTGCGGCAAAGGGCAGAATTTTCCCGGCGACTTCCAGCAGCTCGGCCTTCAGCGCCGCCCCGTCCAACGGCGGTTCTCCCAAACCCTTGCGCAGCGGATTATGGTGCGCCAGCAGACGGTCAATCCGGTCGGATAACGTGGCGTCATCGGCAAGATCACCCAGACGAATCGCACGGCGACCTACCTTGTCCTCGTATGCCGGACCAATGCCGCGACCGGTCGTACCGATCTTGGCCTTACCGGCGGCTTCCTCGCGCAAACGGTCCAAATCCCGGTGAACCGGCAGGATCAGAGGCACCGTTTCCGCGATCTTCAGCCGGTCGGGTCCGACCATCACGCCCTGTTCGGCAATACGCTCGATTTCGTCCAGCAAAGCCCACGGGTCTAAAACCACCCCCGACCCGATGGCCGATTGCTTGCCCTCACGCACGATACCGGACGGCAACAGCGACAGTTTGTAGACCTTGCCGTCGATAACCAGCGTATGACCGGCATTGTGCCCGCCCTGAAAGCGCACGACCACATCGGCACGCTCGCTCAGCCAATCAACGATCTTACCCTTGCCCTCATCGCCCCACTGAGCGCCGACCACGGCCACGTTTGTCATGCAAGCTTTCCCCTTATCCGACAGCCGCGCTGGTGTAGCCTATTGAGGGGGGGTGGGGGAAGGGATGTTTACCCCATGGCATCGCGATCACGGAAAGGCGGTGAACGCGCCCACAGCAAAACTTACCCTCACAGCAATCTCCGCACTTTTCCGGCCATCTCGAAAGCCCAACGGACCCGGCTAGAAAGCCGACCCTCGCTTAGGGTCAGCCTGAATCAACGATTCCCGCCATAACACGCCGATTCCGCAAATCGCGGTCAGCCGATTTCGTCCGAGGGAAGCGGACGGCTGACGCATCAGGCAAAATGCAGAACAACCCGCCGGTTCTGCTTGCCCTTCTTTTCAACCTTTCCGATGCGGACCGTGCCGATCTC
>CALGNW010000149.1 GCA_937958345.1 uncultured Neomegalonema sp.
AGAGTTGAAATCAATCTGCGATGATCTCGGCATGCCTTTGATTTTTAAGGCAAGTTATGACAAGGCAAACCGGACCTCGATCCACGGCAAGCGCGGGATCGGGCTGGAGGGCGCCCTGCCGGTCTTCGCCGAAATCAAGGAAAAGCTGGGTTTGCCCTGCATCACCGACGTCCACGAGGCCGACCACTGCGCGCGGGTGGCCGAGGTGGTGGACGTGCTGCAAATCCCCGCTTTTCTGTGCCGTCAGACGGACTTACTGGTCGCCGCTGCCAAAACGGGTAAGGTCGTAAACGTGAAAAAAGGCCAGTTTCTGGCCCCGTGGGACATGAAGAACGTCGTCGGCAAAGTCCGCGAGGCGGGTAATAATACCGTCTGGGCAACCGAGCGCGGCGTCAGCTTTGGCTACAACACGCTCGTCACGGATATGCGTGCGATTCCAACGATGAAGCAGCAATGCGCCTGTCCGGTCGTGTTCGACGCAACCCACTCTGTGCAGCAGCCCGGAGGCCTGGGCGGTTCATCAGGCGGCGACCGGACGATGGCCCCATTACTGGCGCGATGTGCCGTTAGTCTTGGCATTGCAGCGGTCTTTATTGAGACCCATCAGGACCCCGACAACGCCCCCTCTGACGGGCCAAACATGATACCGATCAACGGGATGCGGGACGTCCTGACCACCCTACAGGCGTTCGACAGGCTCGCAAAGGGCCTGTGACCGGCCCGAACCGCAGAGTAACGCCCATGTATCACCACCCGGCCACCGAGTAGCATTGTCCGCAACCCGCACAAGTCGTTCTCAGTTCGTTCAAAAAAGGGTTTGACACAAGGCATGAACCTAAATAGAACGAAAAACGTAAAGGGAACCATGGCGGGAGACGCCTTCTATGCTTACGAAAAAACAACATGAACTGCTGACATTCATCGACAAAAGAATTCAGGACACCGGCATTTCTCCATCATTTGATGAGATGAAAGAAGCGCTGGGACTCAAGTCGAAGTCGGGCATTCACAGACTGATTACCGCATTGGAAGAACGCGGCTTTTTAAGACGCCTGAGGCATCGCGCACGTGCGCTCGAGGTGGTCAAGCTTCCGGAAAACGCATCGGCACGCGCAGTCGGAGGCTTCCGGCCTAACGTCATCGAGGGCGGTCGCGGCAAACAGGACACAACAGCGCAACGCCCGGTTGTCTCGTCAGGCGAATTCCGCGAAGTCCCCATGATGAACAAAATCGCCGCCGGCCTACCGATTGAAGCAGCGGAAGCCCACGCTGACACGCTTCATTTTCCAGCAGCGTTCATGCCTGCCGCCGGCGAGCACTATGCTTTAACGGTAGATGGCGATTCAATGACAGGCGCAGGAATCAATGACGGTGATACGATCGTCGTGCAAAAATGCGATACTGCGCGCTCGGGGGAGATCGTCGTCGCTTATATCCACGAGGATAATAAGGCAACCCTGAAGACGCTGCGTATGAAAGGTGAATCGATTGCTTTGGAGGCGGAAAACCCCGCCTACGAAACGCAAATTTACGGTCCGGGAGCGGTAACGATTCAAGGAAAGCTTGTTGCTTTACTTCGAAGTTACTGATCGCTTTTGAAGGCAGCAGGAGATGCGGTTTCGATAAGAGGTCGTGTCCCGGCACTCAGCCGGACAGATAAAGAACTTGCTGAACCAATCACTGCGCGATCTATGATCGTGCAGTGCATTGTTTTATCACTACTGAATTGGATCTTCGGCGCAATAATAATCGCCCCTTCAGTGCACAATTTTTTCACGGCACTAAATGAACGGTTACGGATTAGAAATACTTTCGTATTGTTAGTGGTCGTTCCCTGACACAGATTTTTCGCACAACGCCACTTCCTGCGGTTGAAAGCTTCAACTTGTTCTGTGTCACCCTCGCCGCTCCGACGTAACCATGTTTCTGCAGAATAACCCGAACTACGTTTTCGGCTAACCCAGAGAGATCCGTCGTCTAGGCGCCCGGCAATTAATTGCGCTTGTTCGGAAATAAACAAATCGGGATGGAGGGTGTTTCGCCAAAGCAGCACCCCAAAAATTAGGGGTATAAGCGCGAAGGTGCGCAATGGACCGCGCCAAATGAACAACCACAGTCCGCCGAAAGTGATTATCGCCAGCGCACTACTTTCGCCTGCGGGCACTGACCAAGCAGCCCCTTCAAAAGACGCAATGTAATTGGCTATCCACAATATATATCCGATTCCCCACCCAAGAACCGCAAGCCCCATACCAGACAATCCGAATGGAATGAGGACGGCGGTGAGAATAATCCCGGGCATGATCCACAAGCCCATCACGGGCGTTGCGAGTATGTTAGCAGGCAATCCATAGGCAACGAGTCGGTTAAAATGATACGCTGCAAAAGGCATCGTCGCAGCGCCGGCAACAATGCTCGTCATCGCGGTTGCTTGGAGCGCAGTAAAGAACCGAGCGACCAAAGATGGGTTTTCGGCTCTGCTTCGCCAATACGATTTAGTTGCTTCGTAGCCGGCCACGAGGGCAGCGGCGGCAGAAAATGACATTTGAAAGCCGGCTTCAAAAAGGCTCTCCGGTCGAGCCAACAAAACAACGCAAGCAGCGGCGGCCAAACCGCGAAAAGTTACCGCAGGCCGATCAAGCAGAATCGCTGTAAAAGCAACAGCCGCCATCACAAATGCGCGCTGGGTCGCGACACCGAAACCAGCAAGGGCAAGATACCCGGCAGCAGCCGCCAAACCCGCAACCGCAGCGATCTTTTTGATCGGAACGCGGCTGGCGAAGCCGCCCAGCAGAGCAAGTCCAAACCGGACTAGCCAAAACATCAGCGTACTCATCAGCCCGATGTGCAGGCCCGAGATCGCAAGAAGATGGGCAAGGCCAGAATCACGCAAATCCTGAGTGGTCTTTGCGGTGATATGAGACTTTTCACCCACAATCAGAGCTGCCGCAACCGCTCCGGCATCTCCTTCAATTCTGGTGCGGAGCGCGAGCGAAATCTCCGACCGCAGCTTTGCCAACCAAAGGGATCGTCCAGATTCAGACTCCAGGATGCTTAATCCTCCACGCGCGTAACCAACGGCACCGATTTGGCGGAAAAATGCCTGACGGGAGAAATCGAACGCACCGGGCGCGGCAGGGCCGGCAGGGGGGCTGAGAACGGCTCGCAAGACGATGACTGAACCGACCTTCGGAGGTGTCTTCAAGTCGATAAGTGACACCCTGATTTTGCGCGGCGTTGCTGAGACGTGGAGGCCCGACAGTTTCAGGCGATCTAACGTTACACGGGGTACTTCCGAGCGGGATCGATCTACGGCGACAATCCGTCCCGTTACCTGGCCTCGGAAATCACCGGTAAGCACGGGAGCATCAACCGAAGCAATCCGAAGCATGCCTGCGAGGTACCCGGTTGCAACAAGCCCGATTCCGGCAGATAGAAAAACGCCCAAAGCCATACCGCGTCGCCAGGCGGCAAAGTATCCTCCGCATCCGAGCAAGAACAGACTTACCAGGGAAAGCGGCGGCAGGACGACCCAACCGCTCTCCAAGCGGACCCAAACACCGATACCAACAAAAGCCGGACACCAAAGAGCATACCGACGGTGTTGCGCATCCCATAACCGCTTTACGGGAACACGCCCCTCGGCCATAACGCCTCCAGTTTTCGCGCTCGGGGCTCCCGACCGGCCGTTTTAGGAATGGTATTATGACCACTCAATCCGTCAAAACCAACGAAAGTAATGCGGTGGTAACGCGCTTTGCCCCCTCGCCAACCGGCTTTTTGCACATCGGCGGCGCTCGGACGGCGTTGTTCAACTGGCTGTTCGCCAAACACCATGGCGGTAAATTTCTATTGCGAATTGAAGATACCGACCGGGCGCGTTCAACTCCTGAGGCGACGGAAGCGATCTATGCTGGCATGCGCTGGATGGGCTTGGACTGGGATGGGGACGCCATCAGCCAATTCTCGCGCATTGACCGCCATGCTGCCGCTGCCAAGCGGATGCTCGATAATGGAAGCGCATATCGCTGCTATGCAAGTAAGGAGGAAATCGACGCCGCCCGCGAACTTGCAAAGGCCGAAAAACGTCCGCCTCGATTCGACAGCCCTTGGCGCGAAAAGACCGAGGGCGATTGGCCGGAAGACGCCCTCTATGCAGTGCGCTTGAAGGCCCCGACCGAGGGTAAGACAACCGTCGAAGATCAGGTCCAAGGGCAGGTCACTTGGGCGAACGATCAATTGGATGACCTTATCCTGCTACGTTCGGACGGCGTGCCGACATATATGCTCGCGGTCGTTGTCGACGATTTTGAGATGGGCGTTACGCACGTGATCCGCGGCGACGATCACCTGACCAATGCCGCACGGCAGACACTCATCTACGAAGGCTTAGGTTGGAAACCGCCGATTTTCGCGCATATCCCGCTGATTCACGGTCCAGACGGATCAAAGCTGTCAAAACGCCACGGCGCGCTTGGCGTCGACGCATACGAGGACCGAGGCTATCTGGCCGAGGCGATGCGAAACTATTTGGCCCGGCTCGGCTGGTCACACGGCGATGACGAATTTTTTACGACCGAACAAGCCATCGAGTGGTTCGGACTTGATGCGATAGGAAAGTCCGCCGCCCGGTTTGATTTCGACAAACTGGAAAATCTTAACGGTCAACACATCCGAGCGGCGAGTGACATTCGCCTGACCGAGGCGGCAACCGCCCGCTATGAGGCACGCGAAGGTCGACCTATGTCGCAGCGGCACAAGAAAGACCTGTCAGCCGCGATGCCGGGACTAAAAGAACGTGCCAAAACGCTCAATGAACTGCTTGATACAGCAGGATATATATTTGCAACGCGCCCACTTTCATTCGATGAAAAAGCTCAAAAGCAACTCACTGATGACGCGCGCGCAATGCTCGGTGAATTGACTTCGCACTTGCAGCAAGCTAGAGACTGGAGCACCGAAGAGCTTGAGACCATAACAAAAGCCTTTGCGGAACAGCGCGAGATAAAACTCGGTAAAATTGCACAGCCACTGCGTGCAGCACTTACCGGACGCGCAGTGTCGCCGGGGATTTACGACGTGATGGTCACTCTGGGGCGGGATGAGACGCTGGCTAGGATCAGCGATCAGTCCGTCACCTGATGGGCAAAGCTGACCAAGCCCGGATACGCAATCAGAGCGCCACGCGATCGCGTGCGACGCTGTTTTGAGGGATGTGCATGACGACCGACACAGGAAAAACTGCGACTTTGACAGTCGATGGCGAGTCCATCGAACTCCCAATCTACGATGCCAGTGTCGGACCGTCTGTGATCGACGTCCGTGCGCTCTATAAGCATACTGGAAACTTCACATACGATCCCGGGTTCACATCGACCGCTGCCTGCGATTCGACCATTACATATATCGACGGTGACCTCGGACAGTTGCTTTACCGCGGCTATCCGATTGATCAGCTTGCAGAGGACAGCCATTTCCTCGAGGTCTGCTACCTGCTTCTTTACGGTGAGCTGCCCGATCAGGCGAAGCTCGACGATTTCGAGAGCCGCGTTACCAACCACACAATGCTGCACGAGCAGATGACGAACTTTTATCGCGGATTTCGTCGCGATGCACATCCAATGGCCATTGTTACCGGCGTCGTCGGCGCGCTTTCAGCATTTTATCACGACTCGACAGATATCCGTGATCCGATGCAGCGCGAGATCGCCTCGATCCGGATGGTCGCAAAAATGCCGACGATTGCCGCGTGGGCATACAAGTACTCTATCGGACAGCCGTTTGTTTATCCGCGAAACGACTTGGATTACGCGGCGAACTTCATGCACATGTGTTTCTCGGTCCCGACCGAAAACTACGAGGTGAACCCCATCATGGCAAAAGCCATGGATCGGATTTTCACTTTGCATGCGGACCACGAACAGAACGCGTCGACATCGACGGTCCGTCTTGCAGGGTCGTCAAATGCAAATCCGTTTGCCTGCATCGCAGCTGGTGTTGCCTGTCTTTGGGGTCCGGCCCATGGCGGAGCGAACGAAGCCGCACTGAATATGTTGCAGGAAATCGGCGACGTCAGCCGTATCCCAGAATTCATCGCCCGCGCGAAAGACAAGGACGATCCGTTCCGCTTGATGGGCTTCGGACACCGCGTCTATAAAAGCTATGACCCTCGCGCAAAGGTGATGCAGCAGACGGCGAAAGAAGTGCTGGAGTTAGTCGGTGTTGAAAACGACCCGATCCTCAAGGTTGCTCAGGAACTCGAAAAAATTGCGTTGGAGGATGAATACTTCGTCAAACGCAATCTCTACCCCAACGTCGATTTCTATTCGGGCATCGTTTTGAGTGCGATGGGCTTCCCGACATCAATGTTCACCGCAATTTTCGCATTGGCTCGCACAGTCGGCTGGATTGCCCAGTGGAAAGAAATGATCGAAGACCCCGATCAGCGGATTGGACGCCCGCGCCAACTCTACACCGGCGCAGCAGAACGCAATTACGTTGCCGTCGACAAACGCTAAGTTTTTGTTTCAAGGGCGGCCAGCACAGAACGGGCCGCACGTAACGAGGGTGAGACATCACCCTCGCCCAAAGCAGAAAAAGCCTTATCAAAGCCTGTGATCTGGTGGTCGCAGGCTTTTTTGTCTTCGATTAGTGAGATCAGAGCAGCCACCAACGCTTCTCCGTTACACTGATCCTGCCAATACTCCGGCACGACCTTTTCGCCTGTGATGATATTCACAAGCGTTCCCGTATCGACACTCATCATGCGGCGTGCAATGAACTCGTTGAGCTTCGGCATGCGGTAACCAACCACCATCGGAACACGCAATGCTGCAAGCTCAAGCGTTACCGTACCTGACGCAGCCAATGCGAAGTCAGCGGCTGAAAATGCAGCGAATTTGCGCATCTCGGCTTCTTCAAACGACAGCCCGCGCGGGTCGAGAACATGCGTTTTGGCAGGCCAGTCCGCCACCATCGCGTCCACTTCGTCCGCTACGGCGCTGGCAACTGGGAGAACGATTTCCAGATTTGGGAAGCGCGCAGCAAGGCTGCTCGCCGCTTCGCCGAACGGCCCTCCCAACCGCGCGATTTCGCTGGTACGACTACCCGGAGCAATTAAGAGAACCTGCCCGTCCCGCGAAATACCGAGTTCATCCCGCAAACTGGAACCGGCGTCCTTCGGCAAAGCGGCGACACGCTCGACGACAGGATGTCCGACAAAATCACAAACGAGGCCTTCCTTTTCGAAGTAAGGCGGCTCAAACGGAAAAAGTGCGAGCACACGATCAAGGTATCCCGCGAGCTTTCTGGCCCGCCACGGCTTCCAAGCCCAGACCGTCGGCGCGACATAGTGAATTAAAGCACTTTTGGGAGATTTTATTCTCACTCTCTTCGCTAAAATTCCCGAAAAAACCTGCGCATCTATTGTGACAAGCGCGTCGGGCTTTGCCGCTTCAACAGCCTGCGTCGCGAGGTCCAAGCGGTTCCGAATACGGCGAAGGTGCGGAATGAGCTCAACCAATCCCATCACAGCGATATCCTGCATCGGAAAGATCGGTTCCAAGCCTTCAGAGATCATCGCTTCTCCGCCAACGCCGGTGATCTTAACCGCACCATTCGTTTCTTCGCGCAATCGCCGCATAAGTGCGGCCCCCAAACGATCACCTGAGCTTTCACCGGCCAGAATAAATATGTGCGGAGGTGCTGTCATTATCCTGAGGACTCTAAGCCGATCAGAAACAATCCGGCTTCATTGCATAAGCGAACCGTTTCATCTCGTTCAAGGATGAAGCCGCTACCTGCCTCAATCGCAATACCTGCCAAACCTGCACGAGCCGCCGCCCGAGCCGTTTCGGGGCCGATCGTCGGCAAGTCAACACGACGGTCCTGATCCGGCTTGGGCAGTTTGACCAGCACGCCCGAAGGGAGCCCCGATCTAGCCATCTCCTCGACGCGATTCAACATGCGAGCCGTGCCCTCTGCCGCTTCGATCGCCAAGCATACGCCATCGGCGACGACGACAGCTTGACCAACGTCCAATGGTCCGAGCGCATTCAAAATTTCACGCGCATGCGCGACGTCAGTCAACGCGTTCGACGTCGGAGGATTATTCGACAATGAACCTGCTGTTGCCACTGCCTCTTTAAGAAAAACCTCCGGCCCGATCACCCGGAAACCGTTTTCCTCGAACAGGCCCGCAATACCGCTTAGCAGTGCATCGTCTCCTCGGCGAAAGAGCTTGGCCAAGCGCGGCAACATCTTAGCGCCCTGCCAGTCAAAGCGGACCTTCGAAAGCTGTGGCCGTGCCAAAGGCCCCGCCATTGTAATAGCATCGCAGCCTTCGGCCTTCATCGTGTCAAGCATCAGCCCCACTTGCCCAAGCGCAACATTCAAAGGGTTATGCTGCTCGATCCACGCACCGGCAGCGCCGCCGGGATTGATCGCAAGAAACGGGATGCCATCGCGCAGACACGCCTGAGCAACGCTTTCAGGGAGCGTTCCACCGCCCGCGAGAATTGCCAGCTTCGTCGGTAGTGCCGTCATATCACGCTGCAGGAATACAAAAGCGACGATTGCTGCTGGCGAGGATGAACGTAATCATGTCGCGCGCTGGACCGGTTTCAGGCAGGGTTGATTGCAGTGCCTCGGCCCGTTCAACCAATTCACCCTCGGTACCTTCAAAGACATCCCGATATGCCGCACGTAGAGTGTGTATATCCTCTTTCGGGATTCCGCGCCGTTTCAGGCCGGTAAGATTCAATCCCGCCAAGTGTGCCCGATTACCGATTACCGTTCCCGCGGGAATAACATCGCGTTCGACCCCGGTCATCCCGCCGACCATGGCATGGGCGCCAATCCGCACAAATTGATGAACGGCACAAATGCCGCCAAGTACGGCGAAATCACCGACCTCAACATGGCCCGCAAGGGCGGCATTATTCGCCATGATGACATTAGAACCGATCATACAATCGTGGGCAACGTGCGTCCCGACCATAAATAGACAGCGGTCGCCAACACGGGTCAGGCCGCCCCCACCCTCGGTTCCGGGATTCATCGTTACATGTTCGCGGATCTGGTTATCTTCACCGACCTCAAGCGATGTGATTTCGCCATTGAATTTCAGATCCTGCGGCGCGGACCCGATTGAAGCGAACGGAAAAATATGTGTTCGCGCGCCAATCGTCGTCCGTCCGGAAACGGCTACATGAGCTTCAAGCTTGACGCCTTCACCCAACTTTACATGTGGACCGATTACGCAATATGCGCCGATATTTACGTTCTCACCAATCGACGCCCCGGTCTCGACAATGGCGGTCGGATGGATCGCAGCGGTTGCGGCAATGGTCATAGAGGCTCCGATGCGTTTCGGTTGGCAAGTTTTGTTATTTATTCAGGATCGACGATCATCGCACTGAACTCGGCCTGTGCGACCGTTTTTTCTCCGACCTTGCCAATGCCGTCAAACTTCCAGACGCGTCCCTTGCTGCGCTGAACAGTGACGTGCAATTCAAGATCAGCAACGGGTTCAACGGGCGCGCGAAATTTGGTCTTATCAACCGTCATAAAATAGACGAGCTTGCCCTGATCAACCATATCCAGCGTCTGGACGACGAGCACCGCCGCCGTTTGTGCCATCGCCTCAACAATCAAAACGCCGGGCATAATCGGGCGGCCAGGGAAATGGCCTTCAAAAAAATACTCTTTGCCGGTAACAGCCTTACGGCCAATCGCGAACTCACCGTTTTTGATATCCGTCACGGCATCTATCATCAGGAACGGATCCCGGTGCGGTATCATCCGTTTGATACGATCGAGATCGGCAGTGGCGGGCGCGTCTGACATCAGAAATCCAATCCAACCGGCAAAAACAACCCCGCTGTGTTAGCGGATTGCGAACTTTGGTCAAGTTTTTGCGGGATACCGCGCCCTGCGTCAATCGACCGTGCGCAGTGGGGCGAGAACGATATTCGGCATCGCCTCATCTAGACGCGTTAGGACTTCATCGGTCACTTCGAGCGTTTCCGCACTCAGCACCACCTGACTTTTATCGAGCATCAGTTGAGCGTTACGCTCTTGCATCACAATCGCAAGGATCGGTGCGATATTACGCCGAAGGGTAGCCTGTGCCTGTGCTTGCAGAACTTGCAGTTTCCCTGCCTCGCGTTGAGCAAAGTCACGGTTGGCAAATACTTTTTTCTCGAACTCGCGGACCCGCGCACGCAGTTCATCTGCCGTCAGACGCGCCCGCTGTTCGGCAAGCGTCGCTTCCTCATCGCTTATCGCTTTCGAACGCTCTGCGATGATGATCTCAAGTTCTGAACGTAGCTCTGTTATTTGTCGCCGGACGCTGGCGGAAGCCGCCGCATCCCGCTGAATTCTCTGCATGTCAACAACGAGAATTCCGATGCCAACCTGCTCCTGCGCTGTCGCAGAATTTACCGGCGCTGCAACGGCGAGAAGGAGGGCGGCAACGAGAAAAAGCCGCCCTCGAAAGCTAGAACCGCGTACCCGCGCTGAACCGGAAGAACTCGTCATCATCGCCCTCTTCCTGAAGAATCGGAGCAGCAAAATTAAGGCGCACAGGTCCGAATGGAGACGTCCAGAAGATCGTTGCGCCAATCGCAGCACGTATCGCCGCAGAATCGTCAATGGTCACCGGATTGCCGTCGTTGATAAGATTGCGATCCCGGCCAAGCGGGTTCGTATCAACGTATGTGGTGTTGTCCAGGCCAAATACCGTACCAACATCACCGAAAATACCGCCTGCCAAACCGTATTCTTCCGGCAACCCCAGAGGGAAGGTAACCTCGGCACGGGCTACACCGTAATAATTGCCGCCCAGCGTATCGTCTGTGAATTGATCACGCGGCCCGACACCTGCACTTTCAAATCCGCGCAGTGTATCTCCGCCCAGATAGAAACGGTCTGATGCCTTGAGGTCATACCCGCCAAAGGCATTGATCGCGCCGCCAGCCAACTCGAGACTACCGATAACCTCATCCGAAATGATCGTCGTGTAGCCTTTGATCGAAGCCTCGGTCTTGAGATATTTCGCATCGCCGCCAAGGCCGGCGAGGTCCTGTTCGAACCTGAAAATAAACCCTTTTTTAGGTTCAGAAACGTCGTTGCGGCGGTCATATACGAATTCGTAACCGAGCGAAGAGGTCAACGCACTACCGATATCAGCCTCGATCAGCGGCGAAGCGTCATCCGGCACATCGAGGATCTCGTCTTCCGAAATTCGATAGCGCGGGCTCAGGCGCGAATAGCGTCCAAGCGGAAAGCTCATACGTGGCTGAAAGCCCGTATTCACGATATCGAACGACGACGTATCCTGATTGTCAGTTTCCCGACGATATAGGTCAAAGCCGACGGCCAAATCGCGGTCAAGGAACGACGGTTCGGTAAAGCTGAGATCATAGAGTGTTGTACGACCTGAAACGCGGGCACGGACACGCAGAGCCTGCCCCCGGCCCAAAAGGTTGCGCTCTACAATGCTGACCTCGCCGGAAACATTCTCCGAGGTAGAAAAACCGACGCCAAAGCTCAGTTGGCCCGTAGATTGTTCCTGAACTTCAGTTTCAACGACGATCCGGTCAGGCGCAGAACCCTCACGCGTCGTTACATTCACACCACTGAAAAATCCGAGACCACGTATTTTTGAGCGAGAACGGCGAAGCTGGAGCGCGTTAAAGGCATCCCCCTCAGCCAGTTCAAACTGCCGCCGGATCACGCGGTCCAATGTTCGGGAATTTCCCGTAATATCAATGCGCTCAACGAAAACCCGTTCGCCTTCGTTGATCTCGAAAGTGATGCCGACGGTTTTGTCTTCGTCATTTTTTATTGGAACCGGCTGAATTTGGGTAAAGGCGTATCCGCCCTCACCAAGCCGGAATGTCATTTCACGGATCGTCTCTTCAACTTCGCGCACATCGTACGTATTGCCTTGGCGTGCTGTAATCAGCCCGCGAAGCTCTTCTGTATCGACGCCCTCAGCGTTCGAAACAACGTCGATTTCACCGAACCGGTACTGCTCACCTTCTGAAACCGTGAAGGTCAGGAAAAAGCCGGATCGATCAGGAGACAGCTCGGCGACAGCGGAATTGACTTCAAAATCGACATATCCGTTCGATAAGTAAAACTGCCGGAGGACCTGTTTATCGAGTTCCAGACGGTCCGGGTCATACGAGTCCGTGGATGACAAAAAGTTGTACCATGAAGATTCGTCAGTTGGAATTTCTCCCCTCAAACGACGATCCGAAAACGCCCGGTTTCCGACAAAGCGAATACTGTCGACACCGGTAAGCGGCCCCTCATCAATCTCAAAAACCAGATCGACTCGATTTTGCGGCAGTTCAATAATCTTCGGCTCTACTGACGCGCCATACCGACCGGAACGCCGGTAGGATTCGAGTATACCCTCGGCATCTGCCTCGGCCTTGGCGCGCGTAAACACACGACGCTCGCGACTTTGAACACCGGAACGGAGCGTATCGTCTGGAACGCGGTCATTACCCTCGAAAGCGATCTGATTTACGACCGGATTCTCCTCGACCATGACGGCCAAAGCAGAGCCGCGGCGTTCGATACGAACATCCTTGAACAAACCGGTCGCAAACAAAGCCTTCACGGAGGCATTAATCTGCGCAGGCGTCGCAGACGCGCCCTCGGAAACGGTCATGTAAGAGAGGACCGTGGCGGGCTCGATCCGCTGGTTCCCCTCGACCATAATGCTGGAAATCTGACTGCCGGCGACGGACGAGCCAATCGTTTGCGCCGATGTCACCAGTGGAGCCGATGCGGCACCTAAGGCAACACCAATCGCGATGATTGAAGCGCCAGTCCGGCCGCTTACCGATTTAGAAACCCAGTTCATATTCTTCCTCCGCCCACTCCAGCAGGGCACGTACCCCGCCGCCCGGCGCACCATCTGTCATTTCGGGTCGATCAGTCCGTCTTCCGGCTACAACCGGATGACGTCGTTATAGGTTGCAAAGACCATCAAGGAGATGATGAGCGCGAACCCTATTCTCAGACCGATCTCCTGTGCCCGTTCATTCAACGGCTTACCTCGTACAGCTTCTATCGCATAAAATAGTAAATGTCCGCCGTCCAGAACTGGAATTGGGAAAAGGTTTATCAGCCCGATTGACGCAGAAAGCACAGCCATCAGTCCGATCAGCGACGATGTTCCCTGCTCCGCGGCCTGGCCGGAAAACTCGGCAATACGGATCGGCCCGCCCAGGTCTCCGACATCGCCGCGCCCCGCAATCAGCTCGTAGAGGAAAAACATCGTCGCAGAAAGCACGCCGTAGGTTCGTTTCACGCCGGTTTCTGCGGCCTCAAGCAAAGTCGCGCTCTCCAGAGGCGGCCATATTCCCAGCGATGAACTGTGTGTCACACCCAGCAAATAACGCTTAACAATGTTGTTGTTCTCATCCCGCATTTCGCGCATTTCAGGGGTTGCAGTAACCTCAATAGTTTCGCCCTCGCGGTTGAGGACAATCGGGATGGGTTTGCCCTCGGACGCGGTGACCGCATTGCGTAGGTCGTCAAAAATGAGAATCTTTTTACCCGAAACCGAAACGATCAGATCACCCGGTTCGATTCCGGCATCAGCAGCCGCACCCCCTGTCCGCACGGTCTCAACCGTAATCGGTGGAACAAAAGTAAATGGAAGCGTAACGACATCACCACCGCGATCCACTTTGACAGAAACCATTTCACCGTTTGACGCGCGCGCCGCGCGGTTCAACTCGCTAAAAGCAGCAATCTCGGCGCCGTCCACCGAAAGCAGCCGGTCACCCGGTTGAAATCCGGCGGTCTCCGCCGCCGTGCCTTCCGCAACATCATCGACAACAGGTCTGTCGGTAGGAAGGCCAATCGAATAGGCCAAACCCGCAAAAAGCAGTGCCGCGAGAATAAAATTGAAAATAGGGCCCGCTGCAACAATCGCCGCCCTGCGGGGCAGACTGGCCGACGGGAACGAGCCCTCGCGTTCCTCAGCCGTCATTTGACTTAGCGCCGCTTCATCGACCGAGCCGCTCGACGCGTCGGCATCTCCCCGAAACTTCACATAGCCGCCAAGTGGTATCAGGCTGAGCTTCCAGCGCGTTCCGCGCTTGTCTTTCCAACCGAAAATTTCCGGCCCGAACCCGATTGAAAACGCGTCGGAATGAACCCCGCACCATTGCGCAACCTTATAGTGCCCGTATTCGTGGATGAATACGACAACCATCAACACAATGAAGAACGGAATGATGTAGTAGGCAATCGGGCCAATAAACGGTATTTGCTCGATAAAACTCATACTAACTCCAAAATCAGGGACCGCGAAAACGGCCTGACGCGATCTCTTCGGCTGCAACCCGGCGAGCCTCGCAGTCAGCACCTAGTATATCGTTAAGATTCTCTGCTGTACCGTGTAAATCGATACGCTCGAGCACCTGATCGACAATTGCGGCGAGGTCAAGGAATGCGAGTCGTTCGTTGAGAAATGCTTCCGCCGCAACTTCTTTCGCTGCATTCATGGCACAAGGCGCGAGGCCGCCCGCCTCCAAAGTCTCGCGCGCAATGCGTAGTGCTGGAAAGCGAGTCTCGTCAGGCATTTCAAAATCCAGACGCGAGAATTTTCGAAAGTCCAAGCGTTCGACGCTGGTAGAAACCCGCTGGGGCCAACCCAATGCGTTTGCAATCGGCGTCCGCATATCCGGCTCGCCCATTTGCGCCAACACGGAACCATCGCTGTATCCCACCATAGAGTGGATAACGGACTGAGGGTGAACAACAATTTCTATCTTTTCAGAAGGCATATCGAAAAGATGAGCTGCTTCGATCAGCTCCAAGCCCTTGTTAAACATCGTCGCCGAGTCAAGGCTTATTCCCGCACCCATCGACCAATTCGGATGCGCAAGTGCCTGAGCGGGCGTCACTTTCTGCATCTGCTGCAAAGTAAACGTACGAAACGGGCCACCTGAAGCAGTCAGAATGATCCGCTCTATTGTGTCGCGTTGCGCCTCGTTAAAAACTTGAAAAATCGCGTTGTGCTCAGAATCAACCGGCAAAATCGGAATATTGGCGCGCTTGGCTTCCGCGGTGACCAACGGCCCGGCGCAAACCATGCTCTCTTTATTGGCCAACCCGATTGCGGAACCGGCACGGATTGCCTCCAACGTGGGACGAAGCCCAGCCGCACCGGCGATTGCCGACATCGTCCAATCAGCCCGACGACCGGCGGCTTCAATAACAGCGGTATCTCCCGCAGCGGTCTCGATCCCACTACCGGACAATAGGGCCTGAAGCTCAGCCAGCGCCGCCTCGTTAGAAATGACCGCGATCTCAGGTCTCAGAGCCAAAGCCTGCTCAGCAAGTTTCTTCGCGTTCGAACCACCGGTTAGTGCGATGATGTCAAAAGTTTTCGTCCCGCCAAGGTGATCAATGACATCTACCGTACTACGCCCGATCGAGCCGGTTGAACCGAGAATTGAGAGCCGCCGCTTTACCATGCGAAAATCGTTGATCCGGCGACGAGCGTAGCAAGCGCCATAGCAAGAATGGCCGCAATCAACCCATCGAACCGGTCCAGCAAGCCCCCGTGGCCTGGGATCAAGGAACTGGCGTCCTTGACACCGTACCGACGCTTCGCCGCAGATTCGACCAAATCACCCATTTGCGAGACGACTGCTGTGACGAAACTGACGGCCAGAATTACCCAAGCTGATCCGACACCGAAGTAGAGCGCATATCCGGTACCGGTCAGGACTGCAGCCAGTTGTCCACCAATCGCACCGGAGATCGTTTTATTGGGGCTGAGTATCGGTGCGAGCTTTGGGCCGCCGATCAACCGGCCCGCGAAATAGGCGCCGACATCCGCAGCGATAACCGTCAACGGCAACCAAAGCGCAATATGAAGGCCGTAGGTAAAATCAGTGCGAAGCCAGACAAAACAGACACCTGCAATCGCAATCGCGATCAGTCCCGGCGCGGTTCTGGTGAAATAGAGGCGCTTATCCGTCGCTAACATGCCCACCATACAGATTCCGACGAAGGCCGCGATCCAACCGGCAATCGGACTGAACACATAGGTCAAAACTGCCGGTACGGCAGCAACGCCAACCGCAGCGGCATCAGCCCAGATATTGACCCGGCCTGAGCCGCTAATCCTCCGCCACTCCCAGCCCATGATACCGCAACCGATGGCAACGATTGCCTCGGTCGTACCGACACCGATGATGATCATTGAAAAGCAGATACCGCCGAGAACAATCGCGGATGCGATGCGGGAACTGAGGTCCGACCAGTTTCGTTTCTTCGGCGAGCTTTCGCTCATCAAGGCCCCCCGCGACGCTTTTTTTGAACGATCAGGCCGTTTTCTCCAACGCACCGAACCGCCTGTCACGGTTGTTATAGGCAATTACCGCCTGTCGCAACGACGTCTGATCAAAGTCGGGCCAGTGCTTATCTACGAACAAGAATTCCGTGTAAGCTGCTTGCCAGAGTAGAAAATTTGAAAGGCGCTGCTCGCCGCTTGTTCTCAAGATCAGGTCAGGATCAGGGATGCCCGAGGTTGTCAGTTCTGCACTGATCGCTTCCTCGGTGACTTCATCGCTCGTCATCTCGCCCGCTGCGACCCGCTCTGAAAGACGTGCCGCAGCGCGAACGATTTCGGCGCGTGAACCGTAATTCAACGCAACAACCAATGTCATTGCGGCCCCGTCGGATGTAAGTTCTTCCGCCTCAACCATCAGTTTTTGGATATCTTCCGGCATTTCCGAGGGATCGCCGATAAATCTGATACGAACGCCCTCAGCGACGAGCGTCTTGCATTCACGGCGCATATAGAACCGGAAAAGATCCATAAGCCCATGAACCTCTTCGCGCGGGCGCAGCCAATTCTCGGTCGAAAAGGCAAAGAGTGTCAGGTATTTTATACCCAGTGCCTTAGCCTCACGCGTGACCTTCCGAACAGAGTTCAGGCCGCGCTTATGCCCTGCAATTCTTGGTAAACCACGCCTTGTCGCCCAGCGACCGTTACCGTCCATGATGATGGCAATGTGCTGAGGCGGTGTAAGATCCTCAGCCCCCTCGGGAATACCTTCGGCAGAAGTTGCTTTCTCTTTCGAGGTAAATCCCAGCATGGCTCACTTTCAAATTATGCAGACCCGCGGACAGCATCCGCTCGCAGCCCGCACAAGAAAGTGCGGACAGCACGAGCTTAAACCTGCATTATTTCTTCTTCTTTACCTGCCTGCGCTTCATCAATGCGCACGATAAATTTGTCGGTCATTTCTTGTATTTCGTCGCCGTACAGTTTTTGATCATCTTCAGATAAGTTATTATCAATCTTACCTTTTTTGATCTGATCCATCCCGTCCTTGCGGACATTTCGAACAGAAATTTTTGCGGATTCGGCATACTTACCGGCAAGTTTAGCCAATTCGCGGCGACGCTCTTCATTCAGTTCCGGGATCGGAAGCCGAATGAGTGTGCCATCGACTTGCGGATTCACACCCAAGCCTGAATCGACAATTGCTTTTTCGGCAGACTTTACGAGACCTTTGTCCCAAACGCTGACTGTGACCATCCGCGGTTCTGGAACGTTAACTGTTCCTATCTGGTTGAGAGGTGTCATCGCCCCGTACGCCTCGACCATAACGGGATCAAGCATACTGGCAGAAGCACGTCCCGTCCGAAGGCTGGCGAATTCGTGCTTCAACGACGTGATAGCACCCTCCATCCGGCGGCTAAGGTCGTCCAAATCAAGATCAAAATCGTCGCTCATCAAAGCCCTACAGTTCGCTATGCGCCCATTGTCTCAGCTGGACAGAATGACGCAGATCAAGTTTCATTTACAATGGTAAATTTTCCGTTCCCAGACAAGACCGAAGCGAAACCGCCTGCCTTGTGTAGATCGAATACGACGACAGGAAGGCGGTTGTCGCGCGCAAGAGCTATTGCCGACGCATCCATTACATTCAGATTGTCGGCTAGTACCTTTTGATAACTCACCGTCTCAAAACGCTTTGCATCCGGGTTGCTGCGCGGATCGGAATCATAGACTCCGTCCACCTGCGTACCCTTAAGCAAAGCATCGCAGCCCATTTCGACGGCACGCAACGCAGCCGCGGTATCGGTTGTAAAAAAGGGATTGCCGGTTCCCGCGGCAAAAATAGCAATGCGCCCTTCTTCAAGGTGGCGAACGCCTTTGCGCCTAATATACGGCTCACAAACCGCCTGCATCGGAATTGCAGACATAACGCGGGTATCAACGCCCTGCCGTTCGAGCGCATTTTGCATCGCAAGCGCGTTCATAACGGTCGCGAGCATGCCCATATAGTCGGCGCTTGCGCGCTCCATTCCACCGGCTGCTGCCGAAAGGCCACGGAATATATTTCCGCCCCCGATGACCAGCCCGATCTCCACGCCGCCTTTTTGAACCGCTGCAATTTCAGCCGCGATGCGGTCAACAGTAGGAGGGTGTATCCCATAGCCCTGATCACCCATCAGAGCCTCGCCCGAGACTTTAAGAAGGACCCGTTTCCAGGGTTCGGTAGAGTCCGATGCCGATGCTGGTGTTGCGGACATGACGATCGCCTCCAAACCTGAACAAACTGCGGCGGAAGATGGTCTATCGTCCCATCGAGCGCAAGGGGCCTTCCGCTCGCATTTTCAGCTATTAACATTCATATTTAGCGATATATATAAAGCTGGATGAGCAGGCTATTTGTAAAGAGGATATGATGGAATTTATCTTAGGCGACGCGATAAAAGGCCTCGTGGGCGGTCTGCTGATCGGGTGCTCCGCAGCAATTTTGCTGCTCGCCAATGGCCGCATCGCCGGTATCAGCGGTATCGCCGGAGCATTGATTACAAAAAGCGCAACGAAGCTACGATTTGAAAATCTCGCCTTCGTGCTGGGCCTGATTACAGCCCCCCTCGCCTATTCCGTACTTATTGAGCAACCTGAAATCGGTGTCTCCACAAATCCGATAATGCTTGTCTTTGCAGGATTATGCGTCGGTCTAGGAACGAGGCTTGGCAGCGGATGCACCAGCGGTCATGGCGTCTGCGGTCTTTCAAGGTTTTCGCCGCGCTCTCTAGCATCGGTTCTGACCTTTGTCGGCACGGCGATGCTGGTAGCCAGCGGTGTCCGCATGATCACCGGCGCTCCTGTATGAGACGTCTCATCGCAGGTATCGCCGGTGCCGTTTTCGGTTTCGGACTTGTGCTCTCAGATATGATTGATCCGGATAGAGTGCTGGCGTTTTTGACATTGAACAGCGGCAAATGGGACCCGACGCTCGCCTTCGTGATGGGAGGAGCGATACTTCCAATGCTTCTCGCATGGCGTATTTCCGCGCAACGCGAGCAACCGTTTCTCGGCGGCGAGTTTCCGCCAAGACCGACAGGCGGCCCCGACCGCAAGCTGATGGCCGGAGCAATCCTGTTCGGAATTGGGTGGGGCGTGATCGGTCTTTGCCCTGGCCCGGCACTCGCAGGGCTGCTTATAGGCGGCTGGCCAGTTGCGTTATTCGTTGCTGCCGCCTTTGGGGGAATGGCGCTTTATCAGTATCAGTTTACGCGGGCCTGAGTGGTCGCCTGCCGCGGGCGTTTTGTTTCGCGTCAGGCCTTCGGTCTCGCTTTCCTGCACCGCGCCCATTGACAATGCGGCGCGGTGGGACGCCGTCAAGCTGCTCTTTAACAAGCCGGGATGTGACGACCACAACGCAGACAAGAATGTAATAGCCGTCGTAATATGCGAACGAGAGGAGCGCGCTGCCTATCGCATATCCGATCAGTGATACCTGAATCATCTTCATCAGATCATGCGCCCACAACAGTTCGAGTTTATTACGGGTCCT
>CALGNW010000150.1 GCA_937958345.1 uncultured Neomegalonema sp.
AAGCCAAGCCCCGCAACGATCCAAGCCATCTTCCACATGCTAAACCTCCCGTTTGCATTAGCATAGCGCACCCCCGCCTGCGCGCATCCGATACCTTTTGGTTATATTTGACGGATCGGTTTCTCCGTATAAGGTAATCGCAATAAACCGCCTTCGCACCAAGCGGAGGATTAAAAATAAATCTTATGGGAGAAGCACTGATGAAGAGAATTCTTATGACGGCCGCCGCGCTGTCGCTGGCGACCAGCGGCATGGCGCTCGCCAAGGGCGGCGTTACCGAGGCTGATATTGCAGGCGATGACGCCAACACAAGTCAGGTCGTCACAAACGGTATGGGCCGCCACCTCCAGCGGTTTAGCCCGCTCGACCAAATCAACAAGGACAACGTCGCCGACATGGTTCCGGCTTGGGCGTTCTCATTCGGTGGCGAGAAACAACGCGGCCAAGAAGCTCAGCCGCTGATCTATGACGGTGTCATGTACGTGACCGGATCGTATTCGCGGCTTTATGCGATTGATCTGAAAACCGGCGAAGAAATCTGGCAATACGACGCGCGCCTGCCCGAAGGCATCCTGCCCTGCTGTGACGTGGTCAACCGCGGCGCTGCAATCTACGGCGACAAAATCTATTTCGGCACGCTCGACGCGCGGATCGTCGCGCTCGACCTGAAATCCGGCAAGGTCGTCTGGAAAAAGAAAATCGCGGATTATAAGGCGGGCTACAGCTATACCGCTGCGCCGCTGATCGTGAAGGGCCTGATCATCACCGGCAACTCGGGCGGCGAGTTCGGTATCGTCGGCGAAGTTCAGGCACGCGACGCCGAAACCGGTGAGATGGTCTGGACCCGTCCTGTGATCGAGGGTCACATGGGCACGCTCAACGGCAAAGAATCCACCATGACCGGCACGCTCAATGCGACATGGCCGGGCGATATGTGGAAAACCGGCGGCGGCGCGACGTGGCTCGGCGGCTCCTACGATGCCGAAACCGACACGATCGTCTTCGGTGCGGGCAACCCGGCTCCGTGGAACAGCCACCTGCGCGCAGCGGGGGAGCCATCGGAAGGGAACAAGGGCGACAATCTCTATGCTGCCTCGCGTATCGGCATGGACCCGGCAACGGGCGAGATCAAATGGCACTATCAGACCACGCCGCGCGAAGGCTGGGACTATGATGGCGTCAACGAAGTTGTCGCCTACGAGGGCAGCGACGGCGAAAAACGCTGGGCAACCGCTGACCGGAACGGATTTTTCTACGTCCTGAACCGCGAAGACGGAAAATTCGTCTCGGCAACGCCCTTTGTCAAAGACATCTCCTGGGCAACGGGCATCGACGACGAGGGCCGTCCTGAATTTGTCGAGGACAATCGTCCGGGCAACCCTGCCAGCGCCGCAGACGGCAAAAAGGGCGAGACAATCTTCGCCGTGCCGTCCTTCCTTGGCGGTAAAAACTGGATGCCGATGGCGTTCAGCCAGAATACCAAGATGTTCTACGTTCCGTCGAACGAGTGGGGCATGGATATCTGGAACGAGCCGATCACCTATAAAAAGGGTGCGGCCTATCTCGGCGCCGGTTTCACCATCAAGCCGTTGTTCGAGGACCATATCGGCAGTCTGAAGGCCATTGATCCGGTTTCCGGCGACATCAAGTGGGAATACAAAAATGCGGCTCCGCTCTGGAGCGGCGTGATGACCACTGCCGGCGGCCTCGTCTTCCTCGGAACGCCCGAGGGGCACTTCAAGGCGCTGGATGATGAGACCGGCGAAGTGCTGTGGCAGTTCCAGACAGGTTCGGGCATCGTCGGCCAGCCTGTAACGTGGGATATGGACGGCAATCAGTACATCGCGGTTGCATCCGGCTGGGGCGGCGCTGTTCCGCTCTGGGGCGGCGAAGTCGCCAAGCAGGTCAAGTACCTGAACCAAGGCGGTTCGGTCTGGGTCTTCAAGCTGCCACGCAAGATGGCTTCGGCCAACTGACCCAATCTAAAGCACCACCAACCACGATCAGAAAGCGCCCTCGGGCGCTTTCTTTGTTTCAGCTGTGCCGCTGTGCAACAGAGATTACCGGGTCGGAACACCCATTCCGGCAAATACGGCGTCCTTAAAATCTCCGCTGAAACTCTGCCAAAAAAAATGTTCGCCGGCATTTTCCACTCTGCACCGCAGAACACTGGGACGGTTAACTTTACGGTAACCGTGAAACCTTCCATCGGCTCCTCAAGCTTCAGAAAACCTCAACACCGGGGCATTAGTTTTGCATCCGGTTCAGTCAGTTACAAGAATGTATGGCTGAGAGGCAGCGAGAGATATGATGCAGATGTTTGGCCATTCAATACGCCGTTCCGTCCTCATACTTGGGGCGATCGAGGCGCTCATGGTGTACGCTTCGATCTTCCTGATCGCGACGCTTGTCGTGCATTCGCCGGACGGTCCGTCAGGTCTGACCTCCGCCGCAATCCTGCCTGCCGTTCTTACGGTCGCCTTTATGATCGCGCTCGGCGTTTACGAACCCGAGGCCCGCGCCGACCTGCCGACCATGACCGAACGGTTGAGCGTTGCGTGCGTCGCGGGTGCCGGCATCGGATTTGGGATCGTCTATCTGATGGGCGAACTTTGGGTATCTCCGCTTTATGCTGTGGCTTGCGCATCGTTCACATACGCCACAGTCGCCGTCGCGCGCTTCGCCTTCAGCCGTATTCTCCGCGCCGAACCCTTTCAGCGCCGCATCCTTGTGGTCGGCGAGGGCGAGGCGGTCACGGATGCGATTACCATTACCACCCGCACAGGCTGCGACGCCCACGTGACCGGCGTCATGCCGACCTCCGAGGCATCGCAAAGCGGCAAGTTGCTGGCCCGCGCTCAGGCGCTGGACGTGGCAGAGATCGTTGTCGCAAACCGTCAGGCCCCTCTGCCCCATGCCGGCCTTCTGGACTGCAAGGCCTCGGGCATCCGAATTTTCGACAGCCTTGATTTCGGTGAAAGTGAAACAGGCATGGTGGACCTCCAGCACCTGTATCCTGCGCGGTTTATCTTTTCCCGCACAGCCGGTTACGCGCGCTGGTCGATGAAGGCGAAACGTCTGTTAGACTTGCTGGTCAGCGGCATTTCGCTGTTGCTGTTGTCCCCGATCCTTCTGCTCGCCGCACTGGCAATCAAGATCGACAGCAAGGGACCGGTTTTCTATTCGCAAACCCGTGTTGGCCTTCTGGGCAAATCGTATGAGATTTTCAAATTCCGCTCGATGCGCACCGATGCAGAGGCAGACGGCAAAGCGGTATGGGCAGGCGAAAATGATCCGCGCATTACCAGGGTCGGTAAATTCCTGCGCGCCACCCGCATCGACGAATTGCCGCAAATCTGGAACATCTTAAAGGGCGAGATGAGCCTTGTCGGACCCCGGCCCGAGCGTCCGTTCTTCGTCGATAAACTGGCTGAAGACCTGCCCTACTACCACGAACGTCACCGCGTAAAACCGGGACTGACAGGATGGGCGCAGATCAACTATCGTTACGGGGCCAGCACGGACGACAGCCGGATGAAGCTGCGCTATGATCTTTACTACGCAAAGAACTTCAGCGTGTTCCTCGACATCATCATTCTGATGAAAACGATCCGCGTTGTACTGTGGCCCGACGGCGTGCGCTGATCCGCGCGTCTCAGGCGGCGCCGGGCGACAGCCGCGCCGCTGCCCTCCAGAATACCCACGCCAGCACAAGACCGGCATAGCCATCGACGGCATAGTGCCAGCCCAACAGAACCGAACCGAGCAGGATCGACGCCCAGAAGATCCACGCCAATGCACCGACAACACGGCCCGCATGTCCTGCATACAGCGCGATCAGCGTCGCCGTCGCAACATGGATAGACGGGAATGCGGAAATACCGGTCGAACCGTCCCGCGTCCCGGCAAATCCCTCCCACAACAATTCCTGCGTCGACAGCGCAGGCAGGGCGATCTCATCGGCTGCTGCATAAAGCGTTGTCATCAGGGGCACGTAGTCTGTACCGAACCCTGCCAACTCGAAAAACGCAGGTCCCGCCGATGAA
>CALGNW010000151.1 GCA_937958345.1 uncultured Neomegalonema sp.
ACGCGTGGCTGAAAGGAAATCCGTGGTTCGAAACCGATATATTGCCTGTACTTCGGGCCGAGGTGGCGCGGCTCGTGCGCTGATCGTGCTTTGCGCTCTGGGCTTGGCGGCTTGCGCAAAACCTGACGGGATGGGCGGGGCAATCGGGGCAGCGGATCTTACGCAGGTTTCAGAAAGTTCCGATGCGCGCCGCGAATACCGGCTTGGCACGGGCGCAACGAGCATCGCCGTGACCGAATGGCGTCCGGCGACATCACCCGTTGCCGTCATTCTCGCGGTGCATGGCTATGGCGATTATGGTTCCAGCACGTTCTCAACAGCGGCGGAAGAATGGGCCGAGCGCGGGATTGTGACTTATGCTTATGATCAGAGGGGTTTCGGCAGAAACCCAAGCAATGGCGATTGGCCGGGGCATGATGCACTCATCACCGATCTGACGACTGTGGCGGCACTGATACGGCGACAGCACCCAGCCAAACCGCTGACACTTATCGGTCACAGTATGGGCGGCGGCGTCGTCACGGCGGCACTGGGCGAGACAGAAATCGACGTCAACCGAGCCGTTTTGCTCGCGCCTGCCCTCTGGGGCGGAGACAATCTCAGCCCGTTTTTGCGGGCCATGGCGCATACGGCACACACCCTTGCGCCGGATAAGCGATGGAGCGGAAACGGAATCATCAAAATACAGGCATCGGATAATATCGAGATGCTTCGCAGCCTCGGAAAAGACCCGCTTTATGTACGCAACCCCAGTTCGCGCGAGTTTGTCGGCCTCATCCGGTTGATGGACCGCGCCGTGACCGCCGCACCTGAAGTCGAAACGCCGGTTCTTGTGATCTATGGTTCAAAAGACGAGGTCGTGCCCGAGGAGCCAATCGAAGACGCATACGCGACGTTCAAGGGGCCTAAACGATATGAAAAAGTCCCGACCGGCTGGCATATGCTGCTGCGCGATCTGAAAGGCGATGTCGTTCGCAAGATGGTTGCAGAGTTTGCGCTTGAAGGTATCGGCGCGAGCTGAGTCAATTCATCGGGATCTCGCAGCCCTTTTCGACCTCTTTCCAGATCGTGTTGTTAAGCACCAACCGGCATTGAACGGTGACGACTGAATCGCCCCGGCGCAAACACATCGTATCGCCAAGAGTACTTTTACTGCCGTCAGGCGCACGACACTCGCACGGGGGCTTTGGCGGTTTTGGTCCCTGCCAGCCCTTCAGGTTCGACGGTTGAACGGGGCCTGCTGCCAATGCCGGAAGGCTGAGCATCAACCAAAAGATGATGAGTGCGCTCTGTCTCATGCGCAAAGTGTACCACATCTCGCACAGGCTGGCGAATTTGACGTTTTAACGGTAGCCGGGGCCGGTCTATTTTATGACCGGCTCACGTCTTGAAGGTTGACCGCCGCGCAACAACACGCGAAACCGCAAGACATGATCCCTTCCGACAAGATCGACCAAATCCTCCAGCGTTTCGAGTTTCTCGAGGCATCGATGGCCGGAAATCTCGACGCCGCGGAATACGTCGCCGTTTCCAAGGAATATGCGGCGATGGAACCCGTGGTCATTCAGGCGCGCGCCTTCCGCGCGTTGGTCGATGATATTCAGGCTGCCGAACTGATGCTCGATGATCCTGAAATGAAGGCCTATGCGGAAGAGGAACTGTCGGGCCTTCGTGAAAAGCTGCCCGAAGCCGAAGCGGCAATGCAGCTGGCGCTGCTGCCGAAAGACTCGGCTGACGAAAAATCCGCAATTATCGAAATCAGGGCAGGAACCGGCGGCGACGAGGCGGCCTTATTTGCCGGTGATCTTTTTCGGATGTATCAGCGATACGCGGACGCAAATCGCTGGAGCGTCGAAGTCCTCGAAGAAAACGCAGGCGAACAGGGCGGCTATCGCGAGATCATTGCGAATATCAAGGGTCGCGCGGTGTTTTCGCGGCTGAAATTCGAATCCGGTGTTCACAGGGTTCAGCGGGTTCCCGATACGGAGTCTCAGGGGCGTATCCACACCTCGGCTGCAACTGTCGCCGTCCTGCCCGAGGCCGAAGAGATCGACATTGATATTGCCCAGTCGGATTTACGGATCGACACGATGCGGGCATCGGGCGCGGGCGGACAGCACGTCAACACGACAGACTCGGCTGTTCGGATTACCCATATCCCCTCGGGCATCGTCGTGACGTCATCGGAAAAATCGCAACATACAAACCGCGCGAAGGCGATGGATGTGCTCCGCGCGCGTCTTTATGACATGGAGAGGCGTGCCGCCGATGAGGCCCGGGCCGCCGAGCGGAAAGGTCAGGTCGGGTCGGGCGATCGCTCCGAACGGATTCGCACGTATAATTTCCCCCAAGGGCGCTTAACCGATCACCGGATAAACCTTACGCTGTATAAACTTGATCAGGTCGTTCAGGGCGATCTCGACGAAGTCATCGACGCGTTGATTGCCGACGATCAGGCCGCGAAACTGGCGGATATGAACGGGTGACACGCAAAGAGGCGCTGCGGCGTGCACAGGCGCGTCTGACCGAGGCCGGGGTCGAAACGCCCGCGCTCGACGCCAAGCTGCTGCTGCAACACACAGAAGAGATCGACGGAGTACGTCTGGTTACCGAAGCAGATGCGCCGATTGGCGCGCCCGAGGCGTATGAGGCGGCCATCGCACGACGTTGCGCCCGCGAACCGGTTTCAAAGATTCTGGGATACCGCGATTTTTGGACCCATCGCTTTATCACGTCGCCGGATGTGCTCGATCCGCGTCCTGATACGGAAACACTGATCGAAACTGTTTTAACAGGCGTTCCGAAAGATGAACCGGTGAATATCGTTGATCTGGGGACCGGTTCGGGCTGTATCCTGCTCACATTGCTTGCAGAATTGCCGAATGCACTGGGAACGGGAGTCGATGTTTCACGCGCCGCTTTGTCGGTCGCTGAACGCAATGCAAACGCCATGAATCTGTCACAACGTGTCAAGTTTATCGTCAGCGACTGGTTTAAGGCCCTTGACGGGACCTTTGACCTTGTGGTTTCAAATCCCCCATACATTTCCACGGTCGAAAAACCGTTGCTCTCGCCAGAAGTGATGAACTGGGACCCTGAGGCAGCACTTTTCGCGGGAATGGATGGCCTTCAGGCGTATCGAAAGATTGCGGACGGTTTGGCAACCGTTCTGAAGCCTAACGGCACGGCATTCTTTGAGATCGGTCAAGGACAGGCAGACCCTGTCACCGAACTGTTCTCGGCTGCCGGATTTCGCAGAACATCCTCCCGTTTTGACTTGGGAGGCATTGAACGCTGCCTTGTTGTGCAGCGGTAAAGGAACGCGAGGGCAGGACTATCGCCCGAAAACACAAGGTACTTGTGACACAACGAATTTCCGCTTCGTAAGCAGAAAGCGTTTCACATCCCAAACATCGTGGATTTTGCCGCAACACGGCACTTCCCGCACTCAAACCGGATAGACGATGAAGCAACCTTCCAGGCAAAATCACCGAAACAACCGCAACAACAAAGGCGGACGCCGATCATCTGGTGGTGGTGGAGGCAGCAGTGGCGGTGCGCATAGCGCAAACCGTGTCTACGACAGTTCGGGGCCTGAGGGAAAAGTGCGCGGCACGGCTCAGCAAATTATTGATAAGTACATGTCGCTCGCCCGCGATGCGCAAACGTCCGGCGAGGGTGTTCTCGCAGAAAACTTTTTTCAGCACGCCGAGCACTATCAGAGAATCCTGACGACGATTCAGGCTGCCGAGGCCGAAGAGCGCGAACGCAGACAGGCCGCGCAACTGGCCGATCAGGAGCGCCGCGCCGAACAGCAGGCGCGGCAACAACAAAACCGGCCTGCACATGGCGGGAACGAACAGAATCGGCAGAATGGCGAACATGCCGCGACCCACGATGGTCAGCCGACCGAACAGTCAGCGCCAGTTAACGAAAATGTGCAGGCGCATCCCGCCGACGCTGCTCAGCCCGATGCCCAACCTGAAACAGCGTCCAGCGGACCGGCTCTGGTAGAGACACCCGAAGCAAAGCGTGCTGAAGAACGGGAAGTAGCGCCCCGCCCCGCGCGCCGGGCGCGTTCAAAGCCAACGCCTGCCCCCGTTGCCGAAGCGCCAGCAGATGTTATCGAGAGCGCCGAGCCTGCTGATTCCGCAGTTGCAGAGGCAGCGCCAAAGCCAAAGCGTGGTCGCCCGCGCAAACCACCAACGCCGCCCGCCGAAGAAGCCGACGCCACATCCTGAGTTAGCCGGCATTGGAAGTTTAAGAGGGCTGGATTCCCAGTTCGCGGGCCAAGGCACAGAACTCGGCGATCTCCAGGGCTTCACCGCGCAGCGTCGGATCGATACCGGCCCTGTTCAACAGATCCTCGCCGCCGATAGCGGAGAGGCTGCGACGTAGCATCTTACGTCTTTGCCCGAACGCCGCCGCCGTAATCCGCTGTAATAAATCCAGCGGCGCGGGTTCGGGATCGGCTCTGGGGACGATTGATACTACCGAACTGACGACCTTGGGCGGGGGCGTGAAGGCTTGGGGTGGCAGGTCAAACAGAATGCGGCTTTCGGCGCGCCATCCCGTTAGAACCGACAGCCTGCCGTAAGCCTTATCGCCGTGGCGGGCGATGATCCGCTCAGCAACCTCGCGCTGAAACATCAGTGTCAGTGATGACCAATGGGGCGGCCAGCTTTCGCCGCTCAACCAGCGGATCAGCAATTCTGTGCCGACATTATAAGGCAGATTAGCAATGATGCGCGCGCCCGGCTCAACGAGCGTTGAGAGGTCGACGGTCAAGGCGTCCGCCTCTATAACCTCCAAACGTCCGGGCCAATGGGATGCAATTTGCGCAAGGGCGGGCATGCAACGAGGGTCGCGCTCGATTGCAACAACCCGCCGCGCACCGGCAGCAAGTAAAGCGCGGGTCAACCCGCCGGGGCCCGGACCGACCTCCACGACGTCGCAACCGCTCAGATCACCTGCCATTTTTGCAATCTTGCCGGTGATGTTCAGATCAAGCAGAAAATTTTGCCCCAACGCCTTTTTAGGCCGCAAACCATGAAAGTCGATCACTGCGCTCAGCGGGGGCAACCCATCTATCGCGAGCCGGACGTCAGACAACGGCACGCGCCATATTCGAGGCCATGCGAAGAGCTTCGGTCAGACTGGTGGGGTCGGCTTTTCCTGATCCGGCGATATTATAGGCAGTGCCGTGGTCCGGTGATGTCCGGATAAACGGCAGCCCCAAAGTGACGTTAACCCCCTGCGCAAAATCGAGCGCCTTGAGGGGTATAAGAGCTTGATCATGATACATGCACAGCGCCACGTCGTATTCCGCCCGCGCAGTGGCGTGGAACATGGTGTCCCCCGGCCACGGGCCACTAGCCTCGATCCCCTCACCGCGTAACTGCCGGACCGCGGGTTCGATCATCGTGATTTCCTCGCGCCCCATTGTTCCGCCCTCGCCCGCGTGCGGGTTCAAACCGGACACCGCAATTCTTGGTGAGGTTAAGCCGAAATAACGCTGCAAATCCGCATGAAGAATTCGGGCGGTATTGACGATCAGTTCGGTTGAAAGCAGATCGCAGGCTTCGCGAAGGGACACGTGGATCGTAACCGGAACGACGCGTAGCACCGGGGCGGCCAGCATCATTACGGTTTGATCGACACAGCCTAAATGACCCAAAAACTCCGTATGTCCGGGAAAGGCAAAACCTGCCCCGTCATACAGCGCCTTTTTGTTGATCGGATTGGTCACAACTCCGGCCACTTGTCCCGCTTGCGCGAATGAGACGGCACGTTCGATAGACCGAATAACCGCGCCGGCGTTGGAAGGTTCGGCAATGCCGGGAAGCTGACGAGAAGGTAGTTTTTCCTGAAGCACAGGCAGCGCGCGGGCGAACACTTCACCCGCTTGCGCCGGATCATCTATTTCCTCAACCGCCGCGCCGTTCGCGGATCGCGCAGCGATGTCGCGAATATAGTCGACATCAGCGATGAGAAAAAACGGATCGTCGGGTGTTTTGGCCCGCTGCCAAGCGGCGACGGAAATTTCCCCGCCAATACCGGCGGGGTCGCCCATCGTTAAGGCAATAGGAAGGTTCACCGGCGGTCGATTACCGCTTCACGCCGCAATTCGCGCAAAAGGCTGCGCGCGTATCGCTGCAGTCGTTCGGCACGCAAGGCGTTTCCGGCCTGCGCGCGCTTCGCATCGCCCGAAGTACTCGCAGTGATTTTATCGCAGACGGCAATGACATGAAACCCGTCGTTCGACCGCACCGGTTGCGTGATCTGTCCGGCTTCAAGACCTGAAACAGCCTCGCGCACCGGCCCCGGCATAGCGGCCAAAGTCAACTCACCCAGATCGCCGGAAATAGCCAGAAACTGCGGCGCTCTTGAGATGACATCTTCGCACGTGCTGATTTCGGCACGGACGGCATTGGCGCGTGCGAGGGCCGCATCGGCATCCGACTGCGATGCCTCTGCCAACAGTCCGACGACAAGCTGCGCGAGTTTATATCTGACCTCACCGCCGCCAGCCTCTCTCGTACCCCGCAGGCCATAGATCACAACGTCGCCGTTTTCCACGAAGGGCGGCGAGATTCGATCGACATTCATTATTCCGACAACGGATGCAGATGTCGGTGAGAGTTTGCTTTTTGGAGTCCAACCCATATCACCGCCGAGCGAAGCCGTTTCGCCGGTGCTACGCTGGCGTGCAACATCCGAGAACCTCTGGCCTGCACTCAATTCGGAAATTGCCTGCCGTGCAGCCGCCATCGCGCCCGCCTCTCCGGAGGCCGAAATCGGAAAGCGCATCTCGGCCAGCAGATACTCGGTCTCGCCGACTGCTGCGCCTGTGTCAGGCTCCATCGCGGCGTCAATTTCGGAGTCACTAATTCGGGCCCGGGAACCGTATCGGCTGATGATCAACTGACGCCACGCGACCTCGGATTTGATCTGCTGGTCCAGCGCCTCGACCGTGACGCCTTGGGAAAACAACTGCGATTCCATTTGCGTTGCGTCGACGTTGTTGAGGCGCGCGATCTCTTCAAACCCGGCACGAATATCCCCCGGCTGCGGATTGATTCCGGCCTTCCGTGCGGCCTGCAG
>CALGNW010000152.1 GCA_937958345.1 uncultured Neomegalonema sp.
CCGACCCGTCACGCCCCTCGGTCGTCCTTATCGGTGATGGCGGGATTCAATTCACGCTGGGCGAATTGGGCACGGCGATGGACGAGGCGTTGCCGATTGTGGTCGTTGTCTGGAACAACAGCGGCTATGGCGAAATCCGCAGCTTTATGGAAAACCGCCAGATCAAACCCGAAGGCGTCAATCTGACCCCGCCAGACTTCACCCTCATCGGACGTGCCTATGGCTTTGAAACAGTCGCGCTCGACGGCGCAGAAGCCTTACCCGACGCCGTCGCCCATGCGGTCGCCCAAGGAAAACCGACGCTGATCGAAGTGCTGGACGTTCTATAATCCGGCGGTGGCTTTCTAAAAATCACAGTCTGCGGCAGGTAAATGCTCGCGATGCGATAAGCCCGCCCGTCACCCCGAAATCAACATCGGATAAAGCGACGCGACGAGCAGGGTGGCCATTGCGATATTGAACGCGCGCAGACGCGCAGGGTTGGTGAGAAAGCGCCGCATTTGCTGGCCGATAAACATCCATGTACTGCATGCTGGCAGGTTGATGACGCCGAAAATCAGCGCGGTCAGTAGGATCGCGGCGACGTCTTGAGTCGGTGTGTAGACGCTGACTGCTGTTAGTGCCATCGCCCATGCCTTCGGGTTGACCCATTGAAAGGCGCAGGCTTGCAGAAACGTCATCGGCGTGCCGGTCGCGTCCGCGTCGCCGGGAGGGGCCGCGTTGGCAATTTTCCAAGCTAGATAAAGCAAATAGGCGACGCTGAGAATCTTGAGGATCATATAGGCGACCGGAAATGCGTCGAAGACCTGCATCAGTCCGACGCCGACCAGTACAATCATCGCTGTGAAGCCGATACCGATGCCGAGCCAATGAGGGATCGTCCGCTGTATGCCGAAATTGGCCCCCGAGGCCATCAGCATCAGGTTATTCGGTCCCGGCGTGATTGACGAAACGAAGCAAAAGGTCGCAAAGGCGATTAGGGTGTCGAGTGTCATGGCACAACGCTATGCGCCTGCGCTATGTTTGGTGCAAGGCCGACTTTGGCTTGCTTCCCGAACGCGCCCATTGAAATCTGAGAGGCTTCGCTTCTAGGCTTTGGCGGGGGGAATTGGATAAAAAGGATGCGGGCAATGACTCAGGCGGATTGGGCGGCACGGGCGCACGAGGTTTTACCCGCTGGGGGGTTTGGTAATTTCGACCACTCGCTGTTGATATGCGAGGGTAAGGGCAGCCGCGTTTGGGACGAGGACGGCAACGAATTTATAGACTACCTGATCGGTTCGGGCCCGATGCTGGTCGGCCATGGCCATCCTGAGGTGGTCGACGCCGTGCAGGGGCAAGTTGCAAAGGGCATGACATTCTTTGCCAACAATGCTGCGGGTGTTGAACTGGCCGAAGAGATTTGCCGTGCTGTCCCCTGTGCCGAACAAGTGCGCTATACCGCCTCGGGTGGTGAGGCGGATATGTATGCGATCCGACTTGCGCGGGCCTTTACGGGCCGGACCAAGATTATGAAATTCGAGGGCGGTTATCACGGGATGAGTGCCGAGGCGCAGATGAGCCTGTCGCCCGCCTCGCATCAGTTGGTGAACTTTCCGAACGCGGTTCCCGACTCGGCGGGTATTCCGTCCAGTGTCCGCGACGAGATGCTTGTCGCGCCCTTTAATGATATTGACTTCGCCCGTTCGCTCATCGCCGAACACGGTCAGGATATCGCCGGTATTATTGTCGAGCCGTTGCAGCGGGTCGTTCCGCCCGTGCCGGGATTCCTGGAGGCGCTTCGCGAGGAGGCCGACAAGCATGGCATTGTTCTGATTTTCGACGAGATCGTCACGGGCTTTCGCTTCGCCTACGGCGGCGCGCAGGAACTCTACGGTGTTACGCCCGACCTGTGCACATTGGGCAAGATTATCGGTGGGGGCTTTCCGTTGGCAGCGATAGCGGGCAAGGCCGACATGATGGCGCATTTCGACAAAGGCAAAGTCGGCGAGGACGGGTTCTTGATGCAACTTGGCACGCTTAGCGGTAATCCGGTTGCCTCGGTTGCGGGGCTCAAGACGATGGAAATATTGCGCAGACCCGGCAGTTACGAGCGTCTGCGAGAAATTGGCCGGACTCTTCAGGGTGCGATTGCCGATAGCCTGAGTAAGCGGGGGATTGCGCATCGGATTGTCGGTGATCCCACGCTGTTCGACGTTGTTTTTACCGAAGCGCCGGTGCGTAATTATCGCGACTGGCTTGGCGGCGATGCGGCGGTGAATGGGCGCTTTAATGCGGTGCTGCGCAGCAAAGGCATTTTGAAGTCGCCAGCCAAAATGTATCCGTGCCTTGCACTGACAGAAGATGATATCGCGCAAACAATCGATGCCATTGATGCGGCTGCGGCTGCAATGGTTACATGAATGCGCCTTACACAAGTCACACCCTTTGTCCCGTGCACGTCTCTGGAAAAACAGCTGCGCTTTTACCGCGACGTTCTCGGCTTTGATGTCGGCCATATGGCCGAGGGCGTTTATGCCTATCTCAGGCGCGATGAAGTCGCGGTTCGATTGGTGCAGGTCTCGGGGACAGTCGATCTGAGCGATCCCCAGAGAGAGAATTCTTTCTACATTGATGTACAGGGGATCAATGCGGTTTGGCTTGAGATGCAACGAAGGCTGCAGGAACTGCCGGAGGGCCGCGTACGCGCACCTTTCGATCAGGATTACGGACAACGCGAGTTTCACGTCGCGGACGAGGATTGCACGCTGATTTTCTTTGGCGAGGCCATTCAGCGGCATTGATCCGATGTTATCGCAACTCGGGGATGCGTCGCTTCCGCGCGCTTCACAATAACTTGCGGCGCTTTACGCAAACGCCACTTGCGGATATTGACGGGCGTATGTGGAGTTTTGCGAACCCGAACAAATTTATGCGCGTTTCCGGTTATGTTTTGCCGGTGACCGCAACGCTCGCCTGCGTGCTCTTTACCATTGGGGTGTATCGGGGGCTGTATACAGTCCCGGCAGAGCGTGTGCAGGGCGACTCAGCGCGTATTATCTTTGTTCATGTCCCCGCCGCCGCCCTGTCGATCATGGTTTATGGCATGATGTGCGTCAGCTCGTTATTTGCGCTGATCTGGCGGCATCCGGTCGCTGATCTCAGTGCGAAGGCGGCCGCGCCGATCGGCGCTGCATTTACTTTGCTGGCATTGGTAACGGGGGCGATCTGGGGGTATCCGACATGGGGGACATGGTGGGTCTGGGATGCACGCCTGACGTCCGAACTTATCCTGTTCTTCTTCTACATCGGCTATATGGCGCTGTGGGACGCATTTGACGATCAGTCAAAGGCCGCTCCGGCTGCCGCGATATTCTGCCTCGTCGGGTCTGTTTTCGCGGTGCTTGCGAAATACTCTGTTCTGCTCTGGGAAACACTGCATCAACCGCCAAGCCTGACGATTGGCGGCGAAGAAAATGTCGATGATGTGTTTCATATTCCGCTGCTGATGATGATGGCGGCTTTCTTTTTGTATTTCATCAGCGTGTGGCTTGTCAGAGTGCGCACGGAAATCCGTGCGCGGCGGGTGCGCGCGATCAAACTGGCGGCGGCACGAGAATGATCCCGGTTTACGAAGAACAATACGTTTTTGCGATTTGGGCCTGCTACGGCATCACTGCGTTCGTTCTGATCGCAATGCTCGTTTACAGTTTGTGGCGGTCTGGCGTGACCAAGCGTGAGTTAGAGGCGTTGGACGGTGCGCGCCGCCGCGCGCCAGCGGAACCACCGCGATGATGCGGTTTGTGCCGCTGATTGCCTTTACTGCGCTCGCCCTTGCGCTCTGGGTCGGTCTTTACCGTGATGATCGGGACTCGCTTCGCTCGACCTTTCTGGACGAACCGGCACCTGCCTTCTCTGTTCCCAAATTCAAGGCCGAGGGAGAGACAGTTTCTCTGGAAGGTTTCAAGGGCGGGGGGCCTGTCGTTCTCAACTTCTGGGCCTCTTGGTGCGGACCGTGTATCGTCGAGCATCCTGAAATCACGAAGCTGTCAAAGCTGGATGGTGTGCGCGTTATCGGCATGAACTACAAAGACAAGACCGCCGATGCCCAGCGGTTTCTTGACCGTTACGGCAATCCGTTCGCCGCAATCGGCGTAGACGAGCGCGGGCGTGCTGCGATTGACTACGGGGTTGCTGCGCTGCCGGAAACCTTCGTGCTTTCCGGCGAGGGCAGGGTGATTTACAAACATACCGGACCGATCGGGCCGGGCGACTATGATGAAAAGCTGCTCCCTGCGATCGAGGCGGCCCGCTAGATGCGGGCTAGGGCTTTAACGCCGCCAGAGCCAGTGCGTGCAGTTCGCGGTCCCCTGCGGCGATCACCTGACCTCCTTGCGCACAATCCCCGCCTTGCCAGTTCGTGGCAATGCCGCCAGCAGCCTCGACAATCGGGATCATGGCTTGGATGTCGTAGGGGTTCAGACCGGACTCCACCACCAGATCAACTGTCCCCGACGCCAGCATCGCATAGCCATAACAATCGGTACCAAACCGCGTCAGCCGGACCTTGCCGGAAAGGCTTGCAAAGGCTGCGGCGTCGGCATCGTTGGCGAAGGCATCAGGGGCCGTAGAACACATGACAGCCTCGGCGAGCGATGCGCAGGGCCGCGTCTGCAGGACCGTTTCCGAGCTATTTCGCCGGTAGAGCGAGTGCGGAGGGTCGCTGATTACGCCGATAAACCGCTCGCCGGTGAACGGTTGATCCATGACCCCAATGATCGGAGCGTTACCGTCGTTGAGCGCGATAAGAACACCCCAAGTCGGCAAACCGCACATGAAGGCACGGGTTCCGTCAATCGGGTCAATCACCCAGGTGCGTCCGGAGCTTCCGGTGATGCGGCGGTGTTCTTCGCCGAGTATTCCGTCATCCGGTCGCGCTGTGGCAAGAACCTCGCGGATGGCAGTTTCGACCTGCCGGTCCGCTTCGGTCACCGGATCAAACGCGCCCTGTTCGGCCCGCTTATTGTCGATTTGCAGAACGCCGGACCGGAAATGCCGCAAAGCCGGCGGACCTGCGATGTCTGCCAGCGCGATCGCAACATCAAGATCTGTTGCACAGCTTGAAAGGGTCGCCGCCATTATTTTCCGTCCCCGGGGGTGCGTTTGCCAACCCCCAGAGCGTATAGCCCAGTTCAATGCCGACGCCAGCGCAATATGCTGGAATCGAGCTTCTTGATCAGGCAGCCTTGGTCAGTGACCGGGTCAGTTCGAACAGGCGCTTGCGCGGTTCTTCGGGAAGGCGAAAATAGCACCGCACCAATTCCAGCGCTTCCTTATCCGTGAAGAGGTCGGCAGCCGGAGTATCGGCGTTGACGTCCTTCGCGGTGTCAGATGCCATCATCGTCTCGTTCTCGTTTGCCGGCTCATCAACAGCTTCGAAAAAGAAAGCGACCGGTACGTCGAGGGCTTTTGATATTTCATAGAGGCGACTCGCTGAGACGCGGTTCATGCCGGTTTCGTATTTTTGAATTTGCTGAAATTTAATACCGACAGCCTCGCCTAGTTGTTGTTGGGTCATCCCAACCATCCAGCGGCGGCGTCGAATGCGTTGTCCTACATGGACGTCAACGTGATGTTTCATAATTCACACCCTTCGTGCGTGTGCGCACCCATTCGTGCGCTCTTAACCATACGCAATGAATACGCCAGTGGCGCTCCGCAGGATGTCACTCGCTTAGGAGGTGAGGAAAATGCCAAGCGTTTCCGCGTTTTTAAGCGCGTTTCCAGTTGAAACGTTTTGGCCGAAGTGTCGGGAAAAAATAAGCAAAATCCAAAAGAGTCGCATTGTGCGACTCAATCGGAGGGTTGTTTCGCTACGCAGAGGTTGCTGAACGCGAATGACGCTTGCGTTCGTGCGGGTCAAGATGACGCTTTCTCAGGCGGATATTGTTCGGCGTCACTTCAACCAATTCATCGTCGTCGATGTAGGCAATGGCCTGTTCCAGCGACATGCGGATCGGGGTGGTCAGGACGACAGCCTCGTCTTTGCCCGACGCCCTGATATTGGTAAGTTTTTTGCCTTTAAGCGGATTGACCTCAAGGTCGTTACCGCGCGAATGCTCGCCGATAATCATACCTTCGTAAACCTGCTCGCCGGAACCGATGAACAGTTTGCCGCGATCTTCGAGGTTGAAAAGCGCAAACGGAACCGAGTCGCCCTGGTTCATGGCGATCAGAACACCGGCCCGCCGCCCCTGAATTGCGCCGCGATAAGTCGCCCAGTCATGGAAAACACGGTTCATCACGCCTGTACCGCGGGTATCCGTCAGAAACTCTCCATGATACCCGATCAGGCCGCGTGCGGGCGCGTGCGCGATGATCCGGGTCTTCCCTGCACCGGCGGATTTCATCTCGACAACATCGCCTTTTCGCTGGGCAAGTTTTTCCACAACAACACCGGAATATTGCTCGTCGACGTCGATTGTGACTTCCTCAATCGGCTCCAGCGTTTCGCCGTTTTCCTCGCGCAGGAGGACGCGGGGGCGGGAGATTGACAGCTCAAAATCCTCGCGGCGCATTGTTTCGATCAGGACGCCCATCTGCAACTCGCCGCGCCCGGCAACTTCAAATGCCTCTCCGCCCGGCGTGTCGCTGATTTTAATGGCGACGTTTGACTCGGCCTCTCGCATGAGGCGGTCGCGGATCACCCGGGATTGAACCTTCTTGCCGTCGCGCCCCGCGAGAGGGCTGGTGTTGATGCCGAAAGTCACCGTGATTGTGGGCGGATCAATCGGCTGCGCTTCCAGCGCTTCGGTGACTGCAGGATCGCACAGCGTATCGGCAACGGTCGCCTTCGACATGCCCGCCAGCGCGACAATGTCGCCTGCCTGCGCCTCGTCAATCGGCTGCTGTCCGAGACCCCGGAAAGCGAGAATTTTTGTGACGCGAAATTTCTCAATCTCGGTTCCGTCAACAGACAGCGCCTTGATGTTGGCCCCGGTTTTCAGCGTTCCTGTTTCGACGCGGCCCGTCAGAATACGGCCAATGAACGGATCGGACCCTAACGTCGTCGCCAGCATGCGGAACGGTTCTGCTGTCCGCTTAACCTGTTCCGGCGGCTCAACATGCGCCATCACCAGCTTAAACAGCGGGATCAGATCATCGCGCGGGCCATCGAGAGTTTCCGAGGCCCAGCCGCTGCGCCCTGACGCGTAGAGCACAGGAAAATCAAGTTGTTCGTCGCTGGCGCCGAGGCTGGCGAACAGATCAAAAACCTCATCCAGCGCGCGATCAGGCTCGGCGTCGTTTTTGTCGACTTTGTTAAGTACAACCATCGGTTTCAGGCCCAGCGCCAAAGCCTTGGAGGTCACAAACTTTGTCTGGGGCATCGGCCCTTCGGCGGCATCAACCAGCAGAACGACACCATCAACCATCGACAGGATACGCTCGACTTCGCCGCCGAAATCGGCGTGTCCGGGCGTATCGACAATGTTGATGCGCGCACCTTCGTATTCGACGGACGTACATTTCGCGAGAATCGTGATACCGCGCTCGCGCTCCAAGTCATTGGAGTCCATTGCTCTTTCGGCAACGGCCTGATTAGAGCGGAACGACCCGGACTGTTTAAGAAGTTCGTCGACAAGGGTGGTTTTGCCATGATCGACGTGGGCGATGATCGCGATATTACGCAGGTCCATCGGGGAAGCTCCGGGAATTTATGGGATTGCATGGCTCCCATGCCCGAAATGCTGCGCTGCATCAAGAACATTGCTCTGTTATTTATCAGAAGGACCCGCCGGCGGTATGTTCAGCCGCATCGCATCGGCGTCAGAGGTTTTGCGCGATCAGTAACTCGGCAGCACAAATCGTCGCCATGTCGAGGACTTTCCACGTTGCCGTTTCTGCATCGCCGCCGAGGTCGGCGGGAGTGTCGGCATTGCCGATGATTGCTTTCGCGACCGCGCAGGATGGCACGCGGTAGGCATACTGCATTGCGGCCTCGACGGCCTGATCCGGACTCAGTCCCTTTTCCGATTGCATCATCCCAAAAGCCCGCTGCACGCTTGATACATCATACGGCATGCGGCACGCGCCCTTTCGCAGCTCGGCGTCTCCGCCGATCAGGTCTGCAAATGCGTCGTCACTGACGCACGCGCGGGCATAGATCATGTCCTCTTCGCCATGGTAAAATGACCTGACATCCTGCTTCATCTGGACAAGGGCCTGCTCGCCTGAAATCTGTCTTCCGTCCGCATCCTGTGCGAAGGGTTTGGTTGCCGCGCGTGCTACAATTCTCGCTCCATCAATATCCTCAGCCAGCAGCAGCGTCAGCACCAAATCATACACGGGTAAGTTATTCTTTTCCCATTGCTTTACGGTGGCTCCAGGTCCGTCGTGCAGCAATGCTGCAAACTCTGGCAGGGCGCGAAACGAGGCAACCTGATCTGCTTTCGGTGCCAGTTTCAGACGTTCCAACTCTGCATCCGCGTGTTCTGAAAGGCAGGTAAAGGGTTGCGCGTCACCGCAGTTCGATGCGCTTGCGGAGACCATGAGCGGCGAGTTCAGGAAGCAAACCCCGACTGCGGTCCACAATGCGTTGGATAATCTATGAAAAATCGTTCTCTCGCTCATCGTTTTAACAGCCACCAAACCAGCATCGCAGAGGCACTCGCCATCACCAGCAGAATACCCGAAATGATCAAGAATCCCGAAGGCGTCTCGGTCAGGGGCATACCCGCTACATTCATCCCGAGTAAGCCCGTCACAAAAGCAATTGGCAAAAAGATTACCGACACGACCGATAGAACAAGCATAATCGAATTCTGCCGTTCAGTCATTCTGGCCGTCATTTCGTCGCGCAACACGGCGGCGCGTTCGCGTATATTATCGAGGTCTTCAACGATACGCTCGAAGGCCTCAGCCTCTTCGGAAAGCAGTTCTCCGGATGGCAGCCAGTGCGGAGGATGACGTGATAAGTGCCGCAAAGTGGCACTTTGCGGTGCGATGTACCGTCTGATCATAACCGCGTCCTGCCGCGCATCTGTAAACGCAGTACGGGTGCGTGCATCGGGCGGTTCGGTGTCGCTCAGCGCGTGCAACTCGTGCGTTTCGATGATTTCTTCCAATTCGTCGATAACCGGTTCGACGCGCAGGTGCAGTTCTTGAACCAGCTGCTCGACAAAAGCGGCAGGCGAGGCGGGTGCGCGTCCGGCATGGCAGAGTTCCGCGATTGCGGCAATCGCCGCCAGTCGGCGCATAGAGACGGTTACAATCCAACTAGTGTCGATGAACATGCGCACCGACACCATGTCCTCGGGTTCTGCGCCCTCGTTCAGGTTGACCCCGCGCAGCATCAACAAGCCTTTGCCTTCAATCTCGGTATAGCGGGGCCTTGTGTCCTCGGCCATCAGCGCCCAAGCGAGCGTATCGGGCGGCGTTGCGCCTTCGAGCAGCCATGCCTGAGCCCGTGGACCGTCGCGGTGTAAATGCACCCAACGCCAGCCGTTTATCGGCGTTGGATCGTCCAGTGATTCCCATCCGATCGCCTCGACCGAGCCGTCCGCGCTGATATTCCAAGCCCCGAGCAAGCCGTCATTCTCGATTTCCAATATCCTCCCCCCTCAATGGCTTGGCCCGCCAACGCGATGGACCGTATTCTCCGGTTTTCGATTTTATTTGCACAAATGTCGATAGATGCAGACTTTTTTGCCGTATTCGTGGTCCAAGCTACGCGTGAACAGACACTTTAGTCGATGCGAAGGATAGTACGATGAAACCTCTGATGCTTGCGGCATTGTTCGCGATGATTTCCGTCCCGGCTGTGGCAGCCGAGCACGTTGTTCGCATGCTCAACGTCGGCAACGACGGAACGCGCATGGCCTTCGAACCGTCGCTCGTCAAGGCAAGTGCAGGCGATACGGTTGTCTTCAAGCCAGAGGACGGCGGTCACGCGGCGGCCAGTATTATCGTACCGTCGGGCGCTGACCCTTGGGACGAGGCGCTGAACGCTGAAGCGCGGATAACCGTTACGGTTCCGGGTGTGTATCTCTTCAAGTCGCGCCCGCATTTTGCTGTCGGCATGATTGGAATGATCATCGTGGATAGCCCCGACGCCAACCGCGAAGCGATCAACGGCTTTCGTCCGCGCGGCAGCCTGATGCGAAAGCGGTTCGAGGCTTTGCAGGGCCAGCTTTAAACCGGGAAGTGCCGTTATACGAAGGTGCAGTTGCGCCCTCGCGGCTGGTTTTGCTTGCTTTGGCTTGCCCACTCGATTTCAAAGTCATGCAACCAAGGCTTTATGCAGAGAAAGCAATCAGATGATTTTGTACAAAAGTGACGAGCGCCCGAGAACAATGGCGTCCAGTGATTATTTCACCGGAACGGTCTGGGCCGATCCGATCAACGATGCGCCGGAACCGGCGCGGGCGCGGTCCGTCCGCGTGACGTTCGAGGCGGGCGCGCGGACAAACTGGCATACCCATCCGCTGGGACAGACGCTATATGTGACGGCTGGCGAAGGGCGCTTTCAAACCGAGGGACAGCCCGTCCGTATCTTGCGGCAGGGCGACACGGTTTGGATCCCGCCGGGCGAAAAGCACTGGCACGGCGCGTCGGCCACGACAGCGATGAGCCATATCGCGATCCATGAATCGCTGAACGGTGTCCATATCAACTGGATGGAGCCTGTCTCTGACGAGGATTTCGCGCGCGCTCCGCAAGGCTGAGGCAAATCCGGTATGGGTTCTGGCCGGAGTCCTACCGGAAACGTAAGTTTGCCCGGGACAGGTCGGCCACTGATTTTGCACCCATCAGACGCATATCGCGTTCAACTTCGGTACGCATCAAACCTAGCGCCCGTTCGACGCCGGGTTGTCCCGCTGCGGCGAGCGGATACAGGTACGCGCGGCCAATACCAACGGCCTTTGCACCAAGCGATAGCGCCTTCAGGACATGTGTTCCGCGCTGCACCCCGCTGTCCATAATCACATCAATCTTGTCCCCGACCGCGTCGACAATTTCAGCCAACTGATCAAACGGCGCACGCGATCCGTCCAACTGACGCCCTCCGTGGTTTGACAGGATAATTCCGGTACACCCGATATCGACCGCGCGCCGGGCGTCTTCGACAGACATGATGCCCTTAAGACAGTATTGCCCGTCCCAAAGCTTGACCATTTCGGCGACGTCATCCCATGTCATAGAAGGGTCGAGCATTTCAGTGAAATACCGCCCGATAGAGAGCGCGCCGCCGCTCATATCCACATGATCATCAAGCTGGGGCAGGGCGAACTTTTCGTGGGTGACGTAGTTGACGCCCCACATCGGCTTCATGGCAAATTGGACCATGCCGCCCAGTGTCAGACGAAATGGAATAGAAAATCCGGTGCGTAGGTCGCGCTCGCGATTTCCGCCTGTAATGCTATCGACGGTCAGCATCATCACCTCGACACCCGCCTCTTTGGCGCTCTCCATCATGGCGCGGTTCAGGCCGCGATCTTTGTGGAAATAGAATTGATAGCACTGCGGATTCGAAAATTTCTTGCGGACGTCTTTCAGGCTAACCGTCCCTAAAGAAGATACCCCGAAGAGTGTTCCGAATTTTTCTGCCGCTGCCCCGACTGCCATTTCCCCGTCATGGTGGAACAACCGCTGTAATGCTGTTGGCGAACAATAGAACGGCATATCCAGTTTCTGGCCCATCACCGTCACGGACATATCGATCTCCTTCACGCCCGTGAGGACGTTGGGGATCAGGTCGCACTGCTCGAAAGATTCCGAGTTACGCCGATACGTTGTTTCATCATCTGCCGCGCCGTCGATGTAATTAAATATAGGTCCCGGCAAACGCTTTTTTGCCAGAACCCTGAAATCATGGAAATTGTGACAATCTTTAAGGCGCACGGCGTGGGTGTCCTGATTATTGGCGCGCGAGACAGGCGTCGAGCGCGGCGGGAATCTGTGTAAAATGATCGACAATCGCATCCGGTTTCAGACGGGCAACCGGGATATGCGAGTACCCGAAGCTGGTCAAAATGCACGGAATTTCCGCGGCGCGCGCGGTCTTCAGATCGGTATCCGTATCCCCGATCATAACGGCTTTTGCAGGATCACCGCCGATACGGACGATGGTTTCAAACAGGTGGGCCGGATCAGGTTTGCGGACGGGCAGCGTGTCTGCACCCAACAGCGCGCCGAACCGCCCCAACGCTCCGAGCGCCTTCATCAGGTCCAAAGCGAGTTTTTCGGGCTTGTTCGTGCAAATTCCCAACAGCCATCCGTCGCGCGCGAGCATGTCGAGCACATCTTCTGCGCCCTCGTAAAGATGACTTTCATCCGCGATGCGGGCCGCATAGCGGTCGAGGAACGGATCGAACAGCGCGTCGACGCGGGCGTTATCATAGGTTTCATTCGCATTGTCGAAAGCCGCACGGATCAGCGCCTTCGCGCCGAAGCCCGCCGTCTTTTCCGCAATGCTGACGGCGAGCCGGGGAAGGCCCTGTTCGTCCATCAGATCGTTTGCCGCGCCGACAAGATCAGGTGCGGTATGTGCCAAGGTGCCATCCAAGTCGAAAATCGCACTGCGGGTCATGTATCGGCCTTTTTGTCAGCGTCCGAGCGTCGTTCGCGTTTTTCCGCCTTGCGCCGGTCAGATTCCTCGGTTCCGGCCTTTTCCGGCGCAAAGCTGAGCAGAATATCGCCGGGCTTGCCCTTTGGACGTGCCGCGATGGTCGAGAAGGTCATCGAGCCGTCGGCACGGATATCCGTGAGCAATTCAGCGCCCTCGGCGCGTGTTTCGAGATAGTCCTCGAACGTATATTCAGTGCTCAGCTTGGTGCGGGTAAAGACCCACCCCTCGCGCATCCGCCGCTCAAGGTTGAAATAACTCGCGCCGGATTGAAACAGCATCCGTCCGCCGATTGTCGGCGGCAGGGCGCGGGGGTCATCACCGCCGTCATCCGTGCGCCCCAGTTGAAAGACGTTCGTCCGTCCGAACTCGGGTCCGAAATCAGTGCAGATCAGGGCGTTATAGGCATCGTTTTCAGTGGCGGCGACGATATAGCCAAATCGGTCGAGGTCGACGCGATGTTCGGCGGCCTCTGAAAGGATTTCACCGTAATAGGTCGGAGTTTCCTGTAACCGGAACGGTTTGAGCCGCCGCCAGCTGCGGTCCGCAACAAGGACAGGAATATCCAGTTCCTTAATTGCCTGCGCGAGCGCCAACGTCCATTTTGACGCGCCGACAATCAGAACGCCGGGGCGCTCTGATGAAACAAGACCGAGCTTTTCAGCGACTTTGGTAACGGTGAACCCGTGAATGACGACGGTCGTTGCCACCAAGGCAAAGGCGAGCGGAGCGAGCGCATCGGCGTCCTCAAATCCCAGCGCCGCCAGCTTTGTTGCAAAAAAGCCTGAGATCGCAACAGCAACGACCCCGCGCGGAGCAACCCAAGCGATCAGCGTGCGCTCGTTCGTGTCCAATGACGACCCCAAAAGGCTAAGCCAGATTGCGATGGGCCGTGCGACCAGCATAATCACCGCAACAAACGCCGCGGCCCGCCAGTCCAGTTTCGCGATCACCGATGCGTCCAGCGTCGCGGCCAGGATCACGAAAACGCCGGATACCAGAAGAACAGTCACGTGTTCCTTAAAGCGCAGCAGTTCGTTAAAGCTCGGCAGGGACGAATTGCCGAGGACGATCCCCATGATCGTCACGGTCAAAAGGCCGCTTTCATCCAAAAACTGATTGGGCGCTGCGAAGGCTGCGATAACCGAGACGAAAAGGACCGGCACTTTCATATATTCGGGAATCATCCCGCCCCGAAAGGCAAGGGCGAGGCCGCGACCGGCAACAAATCCGAGCACCGAGGCCCCGATAATACCGATGGCAAGATGTCCTGCCGCATCACTCAGATCGCCCATTTCGATCATCGTTGCGGCAAATTCGTAGGCGAGCACGGCAAAGAGCGCGCCGACCGAGTCGTTCACGATGGCCTCCCACCGCAAAACCGAGGCGGGACGCTGGGCAAGATGCGCTTGTCGCAGCAGAGGCATAACGACTGTCGGGCCGGTCACGACGAGGATGCCGCCGAAGACAGCGGCAACCGGCCAGGAAAGTCCCGCAACATAGTGCGCGGCCAGCGTCCCTGTCGCCCAGCCGATTGGTGCGCCGAGGAATACCAGACGCTGAACCGCGCCGCCGGCATCGCTAAGCCCTTTGAAATTCAGCGTCAGGCCGCCCTCGAAAAGGATCAGCGCAACCGCAACGGATACCATCGGGCCGAGTGCATCTCCGAAGTCGTGAACAGGATCGATCAGCTTGAATACCGGACCGGCAAGCACACCTGCGACAAGCATCAGCACAATCGCGGGCAATCGCAGCCGCCACGCAAGCCACTGTGATCCGACCCCGATCACGCCGATCAGTGCAAATGTTACTACTAATGAGTGCATGGTCTGAAGCTCTCCCTGTCGCGGCCATACCATCGTCGTTCGGCCGTCTCAGGTCAATCGGCTGTCGATGCGAATCCTTCTTCACACGCACGAAATTTCCGGCCAAGAAAGCGCATGGCAATTCTCCTCGGCATCGATACGGGCGGCACGTACACGGACGCGGTTCTCTATGACGAGGATCTGGCGGCTGATCGTGTGATCGCCAGTGCGAAATCGCTGACGACAAAGCATGATCTTGCCATTGGAATCGGCGGAGCCGTGGAGGCAGTGCTGCGCGATTCAGGTATTTCCGGCGAGCAAGTCTCACTCGCATCCATTTCGACGACGCTGGCGACAAATGCACTTGTCGAGGGGCAGGGCAGGCGTGTTTGCCTTGTGTTCTTGGGCTTTGACGAGGCGGACTTAGGTCGTGCCGGGCTTGACGATGCGCTTGGGGATGACCCTTCGATTCTGGCTCCCGGTGGATACAAGGCAACGGGAGAGCAGCGCGCGCCGCTTGATCTTGCCGCTCTCGCACCGAAAATCGAGGCGGTGGCCGGCGGCGTCGATGCGTTTGCGGTTGTCGCGATTTTCGGAGGGCGCAACCCTGCCCATGAAATCGCGGTACGGGATATGATCCGCGAGCGCACGGGCAAACCTGTAACGTGCGGGCATGAATTGTCAAACGCGCTGCACGGGCCGCGCAATGCCGTGACATGTGTTCTGAACGCCCGATTGATTGGAATGATCTCCGATCTGATATCGGCGACAGAGGCGACGCTTGCGGCGCATCGTATCGCTGCGCCGCTGATGCTCGTGCGCGGCGACGGCTCGCTCGTTTCCGCTGATTTTGCCAAGCTGAGACCGATTGAGACGATCCTGTCGGGTCCGGCGGCGTCTTTGATCGGAGCCGCCGAGCTGACCGGAGAGACGGATGCTCTGATTTCTGATATCGGCGGGACGACGACGGATATAGCGGTGCTGCGGGATGGAAGGCCGACACTGAGCGCCGAGGGCGCGCGGGTTGGCGGACACCGCACGATGGTCGATGCGGTTGAAATGTTTACGCACGGCTTGGGCGGCGACAGTCAGGTGCATATAGATGACCAGGCGTTCGAGGGCGGACTGATCCTCGGACCGCGCCGTGTTATTCCCGTAAGCTTACTTGCCGTCGAGCATGGCAAGATGGTCCACGAAGCATTAGACCGCCAGATCCGCGCAACCATCATCGGCGAATTGGATGGCCGCTTTCTCATTCCTGTGGGGACGGCGCCAGAGGGCCTTAGCAAGGCTGAAAGCGAGGTGCTGGAGGATCTGGGGGCGTTGCCCGCGCCTGCCGATGTGATCGTCACCGGGCGTGTTCGTATAAATGCGATGGAGCGTCTGATCACGCGGGGGGTGGTGCGGTTGTCGGGATTTACGCCCAGCGACGCGGCCCATGTATTGGGTTTGCATGATGCATGGGACGGCACAGCCGCCGAAGAGACGGCGACGCTTTTCGCCCGTAAACGCAATCGCAAAGGGCAGCTTATTGCAGCGGACGCCGCGGCGATCTCGCGCGCTGTTATAGAAAAGCTGACGCGGCGGAGTGCCGAAGTCCTCCTCGACGCGGCGCTTGCGAAAGACGGCATTGCTGCGGGTGCATCGTCTGCGTTGATCGCCGCCGCGCTGGACGGTCACACGGGCAATGCCCGTATCAGCATCGGAGTTGACCTTCCCGTCATTGGCTTGGGCGCATCGGCGCAAACATACTATCCGCAGATTGCCGGTTTGCTGCGCGCTCCTTCTATCGTTCCCAAACATGCGGAAGTCGCGAATGCGATTGGAGCGGTTGCCGGACGTATCCGTATCGAGCGAACCCTGATTATCACACAGCCGCATGCCGATGCCTACCGCGTCCACACCGCTGACGATCCGCCCGATTTTTCCAAACTGGATGCGGCAAAAGAATTCGCCTTTGAGTTTTTGCGTTCCGGCGTCATCGCTGAAGCCGAGGAGGCAGGCGCAGCCGAAATCGAGAGCAGTGTGGATTATCTGGAGAAGGCCCCGGATATCGGCGGCCGGGTTATGTTCATTGAGGGGATTGTGACGGCTCGTGCAACCGGACGCCCGCGTTTCTCGTCGTAAAATGTTCGGGAAATGAAGCAACGGAATTACCCGCAACATCGGCACATATTTTCTGAAATTGTTCGGTAAAAAAAAGTGCAGTTTGAAGAGATGGGTAAGGAACCGAGTTTACGGTGATGGCTTGTTCACAGCGTGTGACGCGCGCTGTTTATAGGGAGCCTGTGTATGTCGATGGACCGCCAAGTTGTGCTTGAAGCAGGCGATCTTCTCTATCGTGCCGGTGATGATTATGACCTCGGCTACATTGTCGAAAGCGGCGAAATCGTTCTTTACAATATGATCGACGGCAAGCGCGTCGAGTTCGAGCGGCGAGGTCCCGGGTCTATTGTCGGCGAATTGTCAATTCTGACAAACCAGCCGCGGACTGTGACAGCCGAAGCACGCACGCCTTGTACGCTTTACCGGATTTCCGCTGATCATATTCTCGAACGCTGGGATCAGCTTGATCCCATTTTGCGCGCCTGTATTGAAACGTCGATAAACTTTACAGCGACGCTGAGCAAACGTGTCTACGACGCGACTTCTGAAATCGAATATGCAGAACAAACGCTGTTCGACCCCGATGCACTGATCGAACAGTTCAACTTCGAACGTGACATCTATTCGGCAATCTCCGAGCAGCAGTTCTCATTGGTGTATCAACCGGTCGTGTCGCTATCCGACAGCCGGATTGTCGGCATCGAAGCGTTGATGCGATGGCAGCATCCCACGCAAGGTAATATACCGCCGTTCAAGTTTATTCAGGCTGCCGAGGCAATCGGCGCAATCGGAAAGCTTACCGAATTTGCGATTGCGGAAGCGTGCGGCGCGCTGAAGCGGATGCGGTCATGGCTCTCGCCGGACTCCGATTTTTATGTGGCGGTAAACGTCTCCGGTTGCGACATCGGAGAGGGGCGCTTTGTCGATTACGTCGCCCATATGCTCGATCTGCACGACCTTGATCCCAAGCACCTCAAAATCGAGGTGACAGAGACGTCGCTTGTCGAAGATCCGGAAACTGCGGCGCGCCACCTGCAATTACTGCGTGCCTTGGGTTGCGGGATTTCGATTGACGATTTCGGCACCGGTTATTCGAACCTTGCCTACCTGAAACAACTTCCTCTCACGACGCTAAAGATCGACCGGGCTTTTGCGGGCGATGCACACGGTAACGCAGTGTCCCGCAGCATCGTTTCAATGTTGCTGGGTCTCGGGCGCGAGATGGATGTTGAAATCGTCGCCGAGGGATTGGAGACGATTGATGATGTGGACGTTCTGAAAGGCCTCGGATGTTCGTTCGCCCAGGGCTTCTATTTCTACAAGCCGATGCCGGAGCAAAACATTCTCAAGCTGCTTCAGAAGCAACAGGGGCACGGTCGGCAGGTCGCCTGAAATCACGAAAAGCCTTGAGGGCTAGCCGATCTCTTGACGCTTATTCCGAAGTATCCCGTGCTTTGGCGCAAACAAAAACGCCGTGATGAAAAAGCTCATCATAACGACCACGATTGTGGGCGCCGGTGCTGCATCAATATGAAAGCTGAGCAAGACCCCGATAACCGATGATACCACGCCGACAGCGATAGACACGGCCAGCATGCGGTCAAACTGATCCGTCATCAAATGTGCGATTGCACCGGGGGCAATGACCAGAGCAATCGAGAGGATTAGCCCGACGGCCTGCAACGCACTCACGATGACAAGCGACAGGATTGTCAGCAATCCGTAGTGCAGGAAATCGACGCGCAGCCCGACGGCGCGCCCATGTTGCGGATCGAATGTGAACACCAACAGGTCGCGGCGTTTCACAAGAATGATGGCCAGCGCGCACACCGCAATCACGCCCGTCTGCAGGACGTTGTTCCAAGTCACACCCAGCATGTCGCCAAAGAGGATGTGGTCGAGATGCACTTCGGTTTCAATTTTTGTGTAGAGAACAACGCCAAGCCCGAACATGCCCGAAAAAACGACACCCATCACCGTGTCCTGCTTCACGCGGCTGTTTTCCGCAAGATAGCCGGTCGCCACCGCACAAAACATTCCGGCAAAGAATGCACCGACCGCCAGCGGCAGTCCGACCAGATAGGCAATCACGACACCGGGCAGGATTGCGTGACTGATCGCGTCCCCCATCAATGCCCACCCCTTGAGAACGAGAAAGCAGGACAGCGCCCCCGCAGCCGCCGCAATCAGAGCGGAAATCAGCACCGCCTGCAACAGCAGCTCACGGCCCAGCGGGTCTGACAGGTACAGTCCCAAGCCGTTCATGGCGTGACCTCAAGCCCGCGGCGACGTGCGGCAAGAATGCCGTGTTTGGGTGCGAATACAAACGCGATAATGAAAAGTGCGGTCTGCATGACAACGATGATCCCGCCCGTTGCGCCGTCTAGAAAATAGGAAAGATACGCACCGAGAAAGCTTGTGATTGCGCCGATGGCAACGCTCAGTGCAATCAGCCTCGGGAAACGGTCTGTCAAAAGATACGCGGTCGCGCCCGGTGTGACGACCAGCGCGATGACCAGAAATGCTCCGACCGTCATCATCGCGGCGACGGTACAGGCGCTCAGCAGGGTGAAAAACAGAGCCTTCATAAATGTGGGATTCAAACCGATCGAGCGCGCATGACTTTCGTCAAAAAACGTCACCATCAGATCCTTCCACTTCAACAGCAGGATCAGCAGAGAGACTCCGCCGATCAGAATGAGTTGCAGCGTATCAGCGGGCGATACCGCAAGGATGTTGCCAAAAATAATCGTCTGCACATTCACCGATGTCGGGGACAGTGAAATCATAAACAGGCCGAGACCGAAAAAACCGCTGAAAATCAGGCCGATCACCGTGTCCTCTTTCAGACGCGTTCTCTGGTTGATGAACAGCATGGCGGCGGCGGCCAGTCCTCCGGACAGAAACGCTCCCAGCGCATAGGGTAACCCGAGCATGTAAGCACCAGCCACTCCCGGCACGACCGAGTGCGACAGCGCATCTCCGATCAGGGACCATCCCTTCAGCATGAGAAACGCCGAGAGAAACGCGCACACCCCCCCGACCAGGCCCGAAACCAGCATAGCGTTTGTCATGTACGCGTAGGCAAAGGGTTCAAGCACGCCGCACCCGCCGGCTGTCCCGTCCGTCAATCATCCCGATTTTCTTTCTCGCCATAAAGCACGAACGGGCGTTCGTCGTCCGTTATAACAGTGACCTGCCTTGCATCGTCGTCGTCGTGCAGTTCGGCACCCGTCAAAACATGGTGACGCAAGACACCGCCGAATGCGGCCTCGAGGTTTGCCTGCGTAAAGACCTTGTCCGTCGGACCATAGCCGAGGATCGTTCGATTGATAAAAACCACCTGATCGCAAAACTGCGGGACCGAGCCGAGGTTGTGAGTCGAAACCAGCATCACCCGCCCCTCGTCGCGCAGGTCGCGCATCAGGTCGATAATCTGATCTTCGGTTTTAACATCGACGCCGGTGAAAGGCTCGTCGAGCAGGATCACCTGTCCTTCCTGCGCCAGTGCCCGCGCAAGGAAAACGCGCTTTTTCTGGCCGCCTGATAACTCACCGATCTGCCGCTCGCGATAATCGGCCATGCCGACGCGCTCCAGGGCGACCTTCACAGCCGCGTGGTCGGCCTTTCCCGGAATGCGCAGAAAGTTCATGTGGCCGTATCGGCCCATCATCACGACGTCTTCGACCAGAACGGGAAAATTCCAATCGACGTCCTCACTTTGCGGGACATAGGCGATCAGGTTCTTTTTGAGGGCTTGGGCGACAGGCTGACCGAGAATTTCGACCGTTCCTGCCTGTACCGGTGCAAAGCCCATGATGGCCTTGAAGAGTGTCGATTTGCCCGACCCGTTGACCCCGACAAGGCCGCATATCGTGCCGGTCGGAATTTTGAACTCGGCGTTGCGCAGCGCGGTGTGCCCGTTACGATACGTCACGGTCAGGCCTTGGGCGGAAATCCCTGACCCGTCACCTGACACCGCGCCGCCCGCGTTCACTCGGACAGACCTTCCGCGATTGTCTGCGCCGTGACATTCAGAAGATCGAGGAATGTCGGAACCGGTCCGTCTTCTCCGCTGAGGCTGTCAACATAAAGCACGCCGCCATAGCGCGCGCCGGTTTCGCGGACCACTTGCTTGGCCGGACGATCCGAAATTGTGCTTTCGCTGAACACAGCCGGGATGTCGTGTTCGCGAACCGTATCAATCACTTTGCGAACCTGTTGCGGTGTTCCTTGAGAGTCGGCGTTGATCGGCCACAGGTACAGTTCCTTCAGACCCAGATCGCGTGCGAGATAGCTGAACGCACCTTCGGATGATACCAGCCATCGCCGTTCTTCGGGGATGCTCGATAGCTTCTCGACAATCGGAGACTTGAGTGCGCGGATTTTGGCGCAATATGCTTTTGCGTTGGCATTATAAATTTCGGCATTGTCCGGGTCGTGCAGGACAAGCGCTTTGCGTATGTTCTCGACGTAAATTTCAGCGTCCGAGAATGACATCCAGGCATGCGGGTTCGGCTTGCCGGAATAGGGGCCGTCCCCAATTCCCATCGGCTCGATCCCGTCGGTCAGCACCGCTTGGGGCGTGTCGCGCAGGCGGCTGAAAAACTTTTCAAACCACAGCTCGAGATTCAAACCGTTCCACAAAATCAGGTCGGCGCCGGACGCGCGGATAATGTCCCGCGGCGTCGGCTGGTAGTTGTGAATCTCAGCGCCGGGTTTCGTGATCGAAACGACATCAGCCGCATCGCCCGCAACATTCCTTGCCATATCGGCGATGACGGTAAAGGTCGTCGCGACTTTGAATTTGTCGGCTGCCTGCGCCGGGACCGCAAACAGCAACAGGGCTAAACTAACGAATATGCGGCGCATCTCGACTCCGGGTTTTGTGACTGTATCGAGAAGTAGGACCGGCCCTATGTGTTGTCAATGCAGTTGAAAATCACTTGCAACAATCGCTACTTGAAAAACTCTCTCAACTGGATCACACTGGGGTATGGCGACTATTCCCGCATTGCATCACGACTATGAGACACTGCTGCGCGAGGCGGGTGTGCGGATTACCAAGCAGCGGCAGGCGATCCTGAAGATTATTGCGGATGCCGAAGACCATCCCGATGCCATGGAAATCTACAACCGTGCCAGCGCCCTAGATGCGTCGGTTTCGCTGCCCACGGTTTACCGCACAATGAAGACGCTCGAAGAGAACGGGGCCATCCGGCGGCATACGTTCGAGGGCGGGCCTTCGCGGTTCGAGCACGCGGACAGCGAGCACCACGATCACCTGATTGACATGGATACCGGCGCTGTCATCGAGTTCACCTCGCCTAAAATCGAGGCGCTGCAGCGGGAGATTGCTGAAGAACTCGGCTATGACATCGTGCATCATCGCCTCGAGATATATGGCAAACGTCGCGCCTGAGTTGCAGATGACCATAAATGCTGCATTGCAACGTAACTATTGTATTGTGAGTTAAAAGCTGTCTAAGCTTAGGGATGAGTTCCTCAGAACGGTTTTTCGACGAGATGCTCGAGGATGGCGGCGGCCACCGAGCACCCTATCGCCAATATGGCAGCTGGTTTGACAACGAAGACATCGGCAGGCTGCGAAAAAAAGCAAGTGAAGCGGAAGTCTTTTTCCGGCGCACCGGTATCACCTTCAATGTCTACGGTGAGCAGGACGGGGATGAGCGCCTTATCCCGTTCGACATTATCCCTCGGATCATCTCGGCGCGTGAATGGGCGCGGCTGGAGCGTGGGATCGAACAGCGCGTGCGCGCAATCAACGCATTCCTGCACGATATTTATCACCGGCAGGAGATCCTCAGGTCAGGCCGTGTTCCGGTTGACCTGATAGCCGAGAACGAAGCGTTCCTGCCGGAAATGATCGGCGTTGCGCCGCCGGGCGATATTTACACGCACATTGTCGGTATTGATCTGGTGCGAACCGGCGCCGACGAGTTTCTTGTGCTCGAGGACAATGCCCGCACGCCATCGGGTGTCTCGTATATGCTCGAAAATCGCGAGACGATGCTGCACATGTTTCCAGAGTTGTTCGCCGACACGCGCGTCCGGCCCGTCAGTGCGTATCCGAGGGGGCTTCGGCGCTCTCTGGCGGCCTCCGCACCGATGAAGTGCGAGGGCGAGCCGGTGCTGGCCGTTCTCACGCCGGGTATTCACAATTCAGCATACTTCGAACACTCCTTTCTGGCCGACGAGATGGGTGTCGAGCTTGTCGAGGGGCATGACTTGCGGATCGAAAATGGCCGCGTCGCGATGCGAACGACACGCGGCTATAAACCGATTGATGTCCTCTATCGGCGTGTTGACGATGAGTTTCTTGATCCCCTGACATTCAATCCCGACTCGATGCTCGGGGTTCCGGGTATCATGGATGTCTACCGGTCCGGCGGCATCACGATTGCTAACGCACCGGGGACAGGCATCGCCGATGATAAGGCGCTTTATTCCTACATGCCGACAATCGTCGAGTTCTACACCGGCGAAAAGCCCATTCTGAAAAACGTCCCGACGTGGCGGTGTTCCGAACCGGACTCGCTCGCTTATGTACTGGATCACCTGAGCGAGCTGGTGGTGAAGGAAGTCCACGGCTCGGGCGGCTATGGCATGCTGGTCGGGCCGGCGGCGAGTAAACGCGAGCTCTCGGACTTCGCCAATAAACTGCGGGCCTTCCCGTCAAACTACATTGCCCAGCCGACGCTTGCGCTGTCGACGGTTCCGATCCTCGGCAAAAAGGGGCTTGCCCCGCGCCACGTTGATCTTCGGCCTTTCGTGCGCGTCTCCCCTCGCGGGATCGAGATTACGCCCGGCGGCCTGTCGCGTGTTGCGCTGAAAGAGGGTTCGCTTGTGGTGAATTCCAGTCAGGGCGGCGGAACAAAAGATACGTGGGTTTTGGAGGAGTAACGCAGATGCTCGGTAAAACAGCAGGCGGCCTCTACTGGATGTTCCGCTATCTTGAGCGCAGTGAGAACCTGACCCGGATGATCGATGTCGGCTTGCGTATGGCGCTGACCCGACCCGATAACGCTCAGGACGAATGGGCCTCGGTCATTGACAGTGCAGGTGTCCGCGAGGGCTATGAGCAAGTGCATGACCGTGTCGATGCGGCCGGTGTTGTCGATTATCTTCTGCGTGATCGTGACAATGCCTCCAGTGTGATGTCGGCGATCGTCGGTGCCCGCACGAACGCGCGCATGGTCCGTACAGCCCTCACAAGAGAAGTCTGGGAGGCGACGAACGAATGTTGGCTGCAGCTGAAAGAACTTTTGGCCACGCCGGTTGCTCCGCGCGAACTTCCCGAGGCGCTGGGGATGATCCGCAAGCAAAGCGCCCTTGTGCGCGCCGCGTTGCACGGCACGATGCTCCGCAACGAAACATATAACTTTTCGAGAATAGGGACCTTCGTCGAGCGTGCGGATAACACTGCCCGAATCCTCGATGTTAAGTATTACGTTCTGCTGCCGACGGCCAGTCAGGTCGGATCATCGCTCGACAATGTGCAGTGGGAGACCATCTTGCGGTCTGTCTCCGGCCATCGCTCGTACCGGACGTCGCACGGGTTCGACATCACACCGCGCGGCATTACGGAGTTTTTGCTGTTTGATCGCCAAATGCCGCGTTCGTTGGCGTTCTGCTACGGAAAGATCGGCGAAAATCTGGCCTATCTCGAGAAAGGCCGCCCTGAACGTCTGCCGTCGCACGATATCCTTGATATGTGCAAGCAAGGTTTCGAAGGCCAGAGCGTCGATGCAATTTTAGAGCGCGGACTTCACGAGTTCTTAGGTGAATTCAAACGAAACAACAGCACCCTAGGCTCGCAGATTGAGCAGGATTACAGGTTCCATAGATAGTCATGCGACTTAAAATCAGTCACCGAACGGATTACCGTTACGATACGCCGCCTTCCTACGGGTTACAGCGGGTACGCCTTTGGCCCGTGACGGGTCCGGGGCAATCCGTAGTCTCGTGGGACGTTACCTACGAGGGCGCAAAGCAAGAGGCCGGATATCAGGACCATCACGGCAACCGTGTGGTGCTGACCAGTTTGATGCCGGAACAAACTGCGCTGTCGATTACCTGCACCGGGGTGGTGGAAACCGAGGCGAATGCGGGCGTCGTGGGTTTGCATACCGA
>CALGNW010000153.1 GCA_937958345.1 uncultured Neomegalonema sp.
AATTGCTGCGCTTGGCGTGTCATTCTCGGGTTATTTGCTCGCACCGCTTTATGCGTTGGAGCGGTGGTATGTCGCGATCGTCGCGTTCCTGTTTATCGCGCCGGGATTGATGACGACTCTGGTCGGTATCGCGTTGCTGGCGCCGATTGCCTTGCTTCAGTTGCGGCGGCGTGTGCCTGCGCCAACGGGCTGAAGCCCCAGCCGCTCAAGCGGCTCAATCCGTTAAGCGAGTCGCCGAGCGCATCGTAGCGCAGATCGAGAACCAACCGGCCCGAGGCGGTATCGGACCCGAAGAACCGCTCGATAATCCGGCCATGTTTCTCGACGGTTTCGCGCAAGCCGAGCTGCTCGAGAATGGCCAGACCGGTCGGTTGCAGCAGGAACCCCGAGCCGACCGGCATGGCGGACTTGAACTGATCAAACGCAACAACCGTATGGCCCGCGCGGCGCAGCAGGATCCCGAGCGCGAGACCGCCAATGCCGCACCCGCATATTGCGATGGAAAGCGGCTTCATCGGTCAGTAGGGAATCCAGATCACCGTTTCGCTGTCGCGCAATTCTTCGCGCGCTTCGTCGAGCAAGGTTGCGATCACAATCGCGCTGCTGGACCCGACGGCATTGGCGTTCTGAAAATCGGCACGGTTTAGCGTGAACGAGCCTTCACCGATGCGGCGCTCGCCGTTGCGAAAGGACAGCACGGCGGTCGCCGTGTCGCCGCGGGTTGTGACATCCAAATGCGCATGATCGACAAGCCCCGGCCCGTGCCGGACCGCCCGGAAACCGGAGCCGGAAGGCAGGTAAGACGGAAAGCGCAGACGCTCGGCCAGTGCATCAGGTGTCAGCCCCACGGCCTCGGCCCCGCGCACGACGACGGGATAATCCGCCCCGCCGATAATGTACTGATCGAACATTGGCGTCGTCAGTAACGTGCGCGTTGTGTTTGGCAGCGGCGCGCAGGCCGTCAAGGCAAGCGCGGCTGCGGTAACAATAAGCGGTTTCATCTGATGAACCTTTCATCTTAGCTTTCAACGCTATAGATACGCTTTGAACGACATATAGGTTCAGCAATCCCTTTCCGCCAGCATCACATCTGCTGACGTCGGGGTGAGGCGGTTCTCAGATGTCGACATCTTCGGCAAAGCGCGCGTTTTCCTGAATGTACTCGAACCGTTTTTCGGCGCGTTTGCCCATCAGGCGCTCGACCAGATCCGATGTATCACCGTCCTCGGCGTCCTCGATATGGATGCGGATGAGCGTGCGTTTGTCGGGGTCCATCGTCGTTTCTTTAAGTTGCTTGGCCATCATTTCTCCCAGGCCCTTAAAGCGCCCGACGTCGATCTTTCCGGCCTTCTTGAACTCGGTTTCGAGAAGGTGGTCGCGTTCTTCCTCGTCCATCGCGTACATGGATTTCGCGCCCTGTGTGATCCGGTAAAGCGGCGGCGACGCAAGGTAAAGGTGGCCCTTTTCGATCAGGTCGGGCATCGCGCGGTAAAAGAACGTCATCAGCAGAGCCGCGATATGCGCGCCGTCCACGTCGGCGTCAGTCATTATGATGACCTTTTCGTACCGCAAATCGCTGTCGTTATATTTGCTGCCCATCCCGACGCCGAGCGCGAGCATCAGGTCCTGTAGTTCCTGATTTTGCGCCAGCTTGTCGGCGGTCGCGTTGGCGACGTTCAGGATTTTGCCGCGCAGGGGCAGAATGGCCTGCGTCCGGCGGTTGCGGGCCTGTTTGGCCGACCCGCCAGCCGAGTCGCCCTCGACCAGAAAAATCTCTGAACCCTCTTTGGTGGCATCGGCACAGTCAGCCAGTTTGCCCGGCAGGCGCAGTTTTTTGGTTGCGGATTTTCGCTGGGTTTCCTTTTCGGCACGGCGCTTCATGCGCTCGTCCGCGCGGGCGACGCAAACTTCGATCAGGGCCTCCGCGCGTTTGGGATCAGCCGCGAGCCAGTTGTCGAAATGGTCGCGCAAACTGCCCTCGACCAACCGTGTCGCATCGGCGGAGGAAAGGCGGTCTTTCGTCTGGCTCTGAAATTCGGGATTGCGCAGGAAAACCGAGGCGAGCGCACGGGCGCTGGAAAACACATCTTCCGCAGTGACCGCCGCGCCCTTTTTGTTGCCGATCAACTCGGCATGGGCGCGGATGCCTCGGGTCAGCGCGTTGCGCAGACCGGTTTCGTGCGTTCCGCCCATCGGCGTCGGAATGGTGTTACAGTAGGAGGAGGTCGCGCCGTCTCCGAATTCGGTCCAATGCACGGCCCATTCGACTGCGCCCACGGTATCCTTGAACTTTTCCGAAAATTCCGCACGGCCCGCAAAGGGTTGCGGCGATAGCGTTTCCTCGCCCTCCATTTCAGCGGCGAGATAATCGGCAAGGCCGTTGGGAAAGTGAAATACTGCCTCGGTCGGGGTCTCGTCGCCGTCTTTCAGTAACGAGGGATCGCACTTCCAGCGAATTTCGACCCCCTGGAACAGATACGCCTTTGAACGGGCCATCCGCATCAGGCGGGCAGGTTTGAACGCGGCGCGCGTGCCGAAAATTTCGGTGTCGGGCAGAAACGTCAGGGTCGTACCGCGCCGGTTTTGTGTCGTGCCGCGATCCTCTAATTTTGAGGTGGGCAGGCCGCGAGAATACGTCTGGCCGTAAACCTTTTTATCGCGGGCAACCTCGACATCCAGATGTTCGGACAGCGCATTCACGACCGAAACACCAACGCCGTGCAAGCCGCCGGAGGTCTCATAAGCCTTGCCCGAGAACTTGCCGCCCGCGTGCAGCGTTGTGAGGATAACTTCGAGCGCCGATTTTTTCGGGAACTTAGGGTGTGGATCAACCGGAATACCGCGCCCGTTATCCGCAACTTTGACCGAGCCATCGGCGTTGACTGTCACTTCGATGCGGTTTGCATGACCCGCGACCGCCTCGTCCATCGAGTTGTCAATTACTTCGGTGAACAGATGGTGCAGGGCGCGTTCGTCTGTGCCGCCGATATACATGCCGGGGCGTTTTCGAACAGGCTCCAGTCCCTCGAGAACCTCGATGTCTTCGGCAGAATAGCCTGCGGAATCGGTTCCGTTCGAATCGAACAGCGGTGTTGCCATGCTCAAGCCTCAGCGTTCTTGTTGTGTTTTGTGGCGCTGCCGATGGGATACCGGAAATCCAGCGGCTTGAAAAGCCTGCCGCGCAGGGATAGAGCCGATAGAGAATTTCAGGGGAGAGGCGGATGAGCCGCATAGTCTATGTCAATGGCGCGTTTGTTGCCGAAGCGGACGCCAAGATATCGGTCTTTGACCGCGGGTTTCTCTTCGCGGATGCGGTATACGAGGTTTCCACGGTCCTTGACGGCAAGCTGGTCGACAATCTCGCGCATATGGAGCGCCTGAAACGGTCGCTTGGCGAATTGAAGATGCGCTCGCCTGTGCCGGTCGATGAGATTCCGGCGCTGATGGAAGAACTGGTCAGGCGCAACGACGTGAACGAGGGCATGGTCTATCTTCAGGTCTCGCGCGGGGCGGCGGATCGCGATTTCATTTTTCCCGCCGAGGAAAAGCCGAGCCTTGTGATGTTTACGCAATCCATGACAGTGACGGTTACGCCGAAATCGGAACGCGGGATCAACGTCGCCTCGATGCCTGACCAACGCTGGGCGCGGCGCGATATCAAGACGACGCAGTTGCTCGGGCAGTCGATTGCCAAGCAGGAGGCCTCGCTGCAAGGGGCGGATGATGCGTGGATGGTCGAGGACGGGTTTGTCACCGAGGGGTCGTCGAATAACGCCTTTATCATCACGGCGGACGGCGTGATTATCACACGGCAACTGTCGAATTCGATCCTGCACGGTATTACCCGCCGGGTGGTGCTGGAGATTGCGGAGGCCGAAGGTCTGACGGTTGAACAACGCCCCTTCACGATTGCCGAGGCGCAATCGGCGGCGGAGGCGTTTTCGACCAGC
>CALGNW010000154.1 GCA_937958345.1 uncultured Neomegalonema sp.
TGTGAATGCGGTCAGCGCGCAGGGCCAGTCGATCCTGCGGCGGGTGCTGGATGAACAGCCCTCCGGCATTCGCAGCCTCTCCATGGCGCTGTGGCAGGCCAGCGGCGGCATCCCGTGGGAGAGCACCGCGCTGGCCGGTGAGGCGATGAACAGCTGGCAGACCCTCGCCACAACGATGAATGACCTCCGCGATCCGCGCTATGACAATGCCGGTGTCGGCTTCATCACCGATGGGGAGCGCGTGTTCGTTTCGGTCCTGCTGAGCGAACCGGCCATTGCCACCGCTTCGGCAACGACAATCGTGCTGCCCGCGACGACGCTGCCCCGCCCGATTCAGGACGGGATGCAGACCCGCAGCGGCGGGCAGTACATCACGATCGAATAATCACTCCGGCGATGCGCGCTCCGCGACTTCTTCCGCACGGCGCGTCAGCACCAGCAAATTCGAGAGCTTGCCGGTCTGCGCCAGTGTGAGCGCACCGCAGCGCGCGGTCTCGCCCTCGGCCTCGCGCTGACAGAAATCATAGCTGCCCATATCGAGGTTGAGCGCCATCTCCGGCGCAAACCGCGCCGCGATATCCTGCGCCGCCTGATGGAGCGTCAGCGCCACCGCGCCGCTGTCATAGATGCCGATCCCGCCCCCCTGCGGCAGCTGGAACAGGATGCGCCGCCGGAAGGAGGGCGCGCCGGAGCGCGGACGGGTATCCACCGCGCCATCAATCACCAGCATATGGCTCTGAAAGGCCGACCAGCCATCCGTCTTCGCCTTCGCCACAAAGGCAAGCCGCGACTCCTTTTCGCGCAGGTTCCACACCGTGTCGCCGCTGCGCACCCGCTCGACATGGTGCAGCGAAATCCGCCCCGATCCGTCGATCAGCGCCATACCGTCCCAGCCCTGCGGATGGGGATCGAGCACCTCGCCCGCGCGGATGAACAGCCCCTCCGGCTCGTGACGGTCGCCGCTCGTATAGGCCCCTGTCACCGTCAGGCGTGACGCGCCCTGCGGGGCGGCCAGCGCTTTGCCATCAACCGGCTCGCCTTCCGCAACCATCACCAGCGACGCCGCGCTCTGGGCGGCGCAGTCGATGAACAGGAGACCCGGCGCGCCCGGCACCGGACAGCGGGACGCCGCATCACCGCTCGCCAGCGCGCCGCCGGTGAGTGCCGCCGCAAGGCCAGCCGCCGCCAGCATCGTCTCAACCGTCCTCATCGGCCCACCAATCCACATTGCGCGTCGCCGCCATCGTCACCGCCACGCTCAGGAACGCGGCAATCGCCCCGATGAGCAGCGCATAATCCCTGCTTTCCAGCAACAGATAAAGAAAACCGTAAAGCGTGACCAGCACCGCCCCGGCGACCCAAGTGCCCCGCCCCGCCTTCATGCCGAGACCGATATAGGCCACCAGCAGCGCAATCGTCGCCGCCGCCGAAGCCAGATAGGCGGCGGCAAACCCGATCTGTTCCGACAATGCCAGCAACAGCAGGAAAAAGACGCATTGCGCCAGCCCGACCAGCAGATACTGCACCGCATGGGTGCGCCTGCGGGTCGCCAGCTCGATCAGGAACACGCTGAGGAAGGTCAGCCCGATAAAGAGGATCGCGTATTTCAGCGCGCGCTCGACCTTCTGGTAGAGATTGACCGGCTGATAGAAGGTGACGCCGAAGGCGGTGCGCGCGCCGACGCCCAGCAGCTGACGCTCATTCTGACCGCTCATCTGCGCCGGAAAACCGCGCGCGAGATAGGGCACCGACCAGCTCGCCGTGAAGCCATCCTCCCGCACTTCCCGGCTGCGCGGCAGAAACGCGCCGTCAAAGCTGGGATGCGGCCAGTCGGCGGCGATGCTGACCTCGGTGTTGCGGCCCATCGGCGCGACATGCAGCCGCCCGCTGCCCCGCAGCACAAGATCAAAGGCGAAATCGCCCGTCGCCTTACGCGGGTCGCCGGTCAGCGCAATCATCACGCCGGGGGCCGGAGCCGAGGCGGCGGCGCGGCGCATCGAGCGGGCCATCGGCTCGCTGACGGAGCCGGTCAGATCCGACTGCGCAGGCTCGAAATCCACCTCGCGCCCGCCCCAGTTCAGCACCGCATTCTCGTCAAAGGCCCGCGCGTCGGAGACATGCAGCGCGATCCGCGCGCGGTCCCACAGGATCACCTCGTCGCTGTGCAGCTTCGACGCGAAATCGGCTTTGCCGAACTGACCGGAAAACCCCGCCGAGGCGTTGAAGACCGTGGTGTCAAAAATCCCCCGGCTCCGGGTCTGCGTCGTCGCGCTGGCATCGATTTTCAGCGTATCCGGCGACAGCGCCATCATCCGGGTCTGCACATTGCTGCGCACCGCGCCATCGGATGTGGTCCTGACGACTGTGCGCTCGGTCGGCACCACCAGCATCGGCCCGATCAGCCGCTGCTCCGCGCCCCAGACGCCGCCGATGCTGCGGATGGTATCGGCGCTGTAGCGTTCGCGCTCGGAGGTGATCGCCCCCAGCATCATCAGCGGGACGGTCATCAGCAGCGTCAGCACCGCGACCACGAAAAAGCGCGCCCCCTTGCCGCGCCAGAAGGAGCGCGGGGCGGCTTCGGTTGCGGGTGCGTTTTCGGACATCGCTCAATCCTGATCCTGCAATTTCGGTTTCCCGGCTACCGCGCGCTCATGGCAATTTGCGGGCCGGGCTGTCGTGGTTTGGTCAAGGAGTGCGCTCCCGGCGTGCTGTGCGCCATGCGCCGCCCGCCCCTCTTCCGTCAGGCCATAGACGCCCCGCGCGACACGCTCGAACCAGCCATAATGGTTATCGGCCATCAGCCGCCGCGCCTGTGGCACCCGCGCCGCCGCCGCGACCTGCGCCGCCTTTGCCGGTCCGGCCTCCGCCAGCATCGCGGCACAGCGCAGCGCATCCTGGCGGTAGGCCGTGACCAGCCCGCTGCGCGTGGCACCGCCGGTATTCGGATCGCCCTCCAGCCGCGCAAACTCGCGCAGCAGCCGGGATTTGCGGCGGGGGGATTTGCGGGGACGGTAGGGGGCCGGATCGCAATGCAGCTCGACCAGCCCGTCGGACAGCCGCACCGTCATCAGCCCCAGCCCGAGGCGGCGGCAGAGCATGACATTCGCCTTCAGCGCCTTGCCAAAGACCCCGCCCGGCGCGCGCACCACAGCGATATAGACCGCATCAGTGATGCTCTGGCGGGCGATGGCCTGATGGATCAAAGCCAGCGAGAAGCCGGTTTTCAGCTCGACAATCACCGGCGCGTCATCCCCGCCCCGGACCGCCACCACATCCGCCGCGCCGACCTCGCCCTTCACCTCGTAGCCCTGCGATTCCAGCAGGGCCTTGACCGGCGGGTAAAGGTCGGTTTCGCGGGGGCGTTGATCCGTCATCCCCGCATCATGCCGCCGGGCGCTGGCAGTTTCCAGCGCCAAGGCAGCGGGCCGATGCTCAGACCGCGCCGAGCCGCTCCACCATCATCGAAGGCGTGATGATCTGGGGCAGCAATTCGGGTTTCCCCTCGCGCGGATAGATCGCGTAGAGCGGCACGCCGACCCGTCCGAATTCCTGCAACAGTGCGGTGATCTCGGGATCGCGCGCCGTCCAGTCGCCCTTGAGATAGGTGACATCATTCTCTTCGAGGGCGCGTTTGAAGCCCTCGCCAAACGCCACACGCTCATTGACCTTGCAGGTGATGCACCAGTCGGCGGTCATGTTGATGAAGACCGGCTTGCCCTCTGCCCGCAGCTGCGCCAGCCGCGCCGTCGAGAAGGGCTCGCCAAGCTCCGATCCCGCCGCCGTACTCACGCCGCCAACCGGGCCGCTGCGCGTCTCGAAGCCGGTGGCATAGAACACAACAAGCCCCACCGCCACCGCCGCGCCAAGCCGTCCGAAGATCTGACCACGCGTGCTGGTGCTCTCCTGAGCGATGCCGAACATCCAGACGGCAAAACCGAGCAGCACGCCGCCGACCATCGCCATCAGCATCGCATCCTGTCCGGAGAGCGAGCCAAGCACCCAGACCAGCCACGCCGCCGTCGCATACATCGGGAAGGCCAGCACCTCCTTCAGCCGGACCATCCACGGGCCGGGTTTCGGCATCAGCCGCGCGACCTGTGGCGAAAGGCTCAGCAGCAGAAAGGGAAAAGCCAGCCCGAAACCGAGCGCCGCGAACACCATCAGCGTTGCCGGAACACTCATCGTCAGCGCCGCGCCCAGCGCCGCCGCCATGAAGGGCGCGCTGCAAGGGGTCGCCACAATCGCCGCCAGCGCGCCGGTGAAGAACGCCCCGCGCGAGCCGCCGCTCTGCGCCGCGCCCTCGCCCGCGCCCTCAAGCCCGGTGTTGATATCGAACACTCCCGAGAGGTTGAGGCCGACGAGGAACATGACATAGGCGAGGAAGGCGACCACGACCGGATTCTGGAGCTGGAAGCCCCAGCCCACAGCCTCACCGGCCCCCTTGAGCACGATCAGCCCGACGGCCAGCACCATGAACAGCACCAGCACCCCGGCGGTATAGGCCACGCCATGTGAGATTCGCTCGCCCGCCGAGCCATGGGCGGAACCGGCAAAACCTATGGCCTTGAGCGCCAGCACCGGAAAGACGCAGGGCATCAGGTTCAGGATGATCCCGCCCAGAAATGCGAACAGCACCGCCATCGGAAAGCTGGTGCTGCCCCCCGCCGCCGCGCCCTGATATCCCGCGATCCCGCTGGTCACGACACCGCGCCCGGCGGCGACATCCAGCACGATGCGATCCGGTCCGCCCGCCTCGGTGCTGACCAGCTCGATCACGCCTTCCAGCTGCTCGCCGTCAAAAGGCTCATCGGTTTCAGTCGAGATTTTCGCAACCAGCGTCAACCCGGTGGAATCCCGCGAAACAAGCTGCGGCGCGGAATGTTCCACCACGCCCCATTCGCGGGAAAAGAAATACGCATCCTTGATCGCGTTCCCGCCGATATCGGCGCTTGAGAGGCGCAGGCGGATTTCATCGCCCTTGACCTGAAACCGCGCCGGATAGGGATTGGCCACCGGCTGACTCATCTCGGCGGCGGCAAAGACGGGGGGCGCTGCCGGGTTCGGCTGCGATGTCGGGCCGGTGGGAAGGCTCAGCGACACCGAACCCTCGCCGGGAATGCAGACTTCGGCGCAGACCAGCCAGAACAGCCCGGCCTCGATCTGCACCGGCTCGCCCTCTGGCCAGCCACGGGGCACCGAAAGATCCATCACCAGCGTCGAGCGGTCGGAATAGCCGTAATTCATCAGCGGCGGGTAAGGCTGACGGTGGGGCGCGGGCCAGCTGACATCGCCAACTTTCACCCCCTCCGGCAGTGTCCAGTCGATCGACACCGCCTCGCCGGAATCCCCGGCATTGATCCAGTAGGTGTGCCAGCCCGGCGCGATCTCCATATCGAGCGCGAGGCGGCTGGTCTGTCCCGGTGTCAATTGCAGATGCTCGGGCACCAGTGTCGAGGAGACGAACTCGTCATCGATCCGGGATGTGTCCGCCACGGCGGCACCTGTCGAGACCAGCGCGAAACCAATCGCGATCGCAGCCAGAAACCCGCGTAACATCTTGCAATCTCCCACTAGAACTTGGCTGCTAGATAACCGCTCGATCTTAAAGGACCAATGCCCGAAGCGTCACGTCTGTGCGAGATCGATGAAACATCGGCGGCGCAACTTCGTTCAGAAGCTATCACCAACGATCACCTGACGTCCGATCCGGCTATACAGCGCCTCGGATTCGGGGCGCAGGCTTTCGAAATCAAGGTTCCGGTCGATCCGCCTCAGCAGATGACCACCATGACACTTTTCGATTGCATGTCCTCTAAGTTAGGTACAATCTCTAAGAGCATGAAATATGCCCCATGTTGACGTGAGCGTATTACCTTCGTTGTGACCCAATTATGCTTCCCATATTAAAAATTACTCTGTTGCTTGGGTTAATTTTACCCATGATCGCAGGTTGTGACGAGTTGCAGAGCGACACAGGCTCAGAAGTTATCATTTTTGTCGAAAAATCCGAAAAACAGAAGAAAGAGTTTGCGGCCTATCAAATTCGTCCGAGCACTACGCGTATTGTAATTCCTGACGGTGGACCTGCGTCAGTGACGCCTGATGCCATGGAAAATATGAGTGACCCCGCGCCATTTTAGTCCGCGCTCACCTGATCGAGCCCCCCGGTCTGCGCCGGGCCATGGGGCGGAGTGACATCGAAATCCCTTCCCCTCGCGCGCTCTGCGTGGCAACGATTTTTTCAATCGCCGGAGGGAACCGAACCATGCACCTGATCGACAATCTGCAATATGCCAACTGGTCCGAGAAAATTTTCCGCCAGATGCGCGAGGGCGGGGTTGATGCTGTGCATGTCACCATCGCCTATCACGAGATGTTCCGTGAGACGGTTGCGAATTTCGAGCAATGGAACCGCTGGTTCGAACGCCACCCCGATCTGATCGTTCAGGCCCGCACCGGCGATGATGTGAGGCAGGCGAAACGCGACGGGCGCACCGCCATCATCTTCGGCTTTCAGAACCCGTCGCCCATCGAGGATGACATCGGCCTTGTCGAGATTTGCCACACCCTCGGCGCGCGGTTTATGCAGCTGAGTTATAACAACCAGTCCCTGCTTGCGACGGGCTGTTACGAGGCCGAAGACCCCGGCATCACCCGCATGGGCAAGCAGGTCATCAAAGAGATGAACCGCGTCGGCCTCGTCGTCGATATGAGTCATTCGGCGGACCGCTCGACACTGGAAGCGATGGAAATTTCCGAGCGCCCCATCGCGATCACCCATGCCAATCCGTCGTTCTGGCATCCCGCGCTGCGTAACAAGTCCGACGACGTGCTCAAGGCGCTGGCGGCCTCGGGCGGGATGCTGGGTTTCTCGATGTATCCCCATCACCTCAAGGACAAAACCGCCTGCACGCTGAACAGCTTTTGCGAGATGATCGCGCGCACCGCCGACCTGATGGGCGTGGGCGCAATCGGCCTCGGCTCGGATCTTTGTCAGGACCAGCCGGACAGCATTGTCGAATGGATGCGGGTCGGGCGCTGGTCGAAAGAAATCGACTATGGCGAGGGGTCGGCCTCCGACGCCGGTTTCCCGCCGATGCCGGACTGGTTTCAGGACAACCGCGATTTCGGAAATATCGCGACGGGCCTGCGCGCGGTGGGTTTTTCCGACGAGGAAACCGCCGGCGTGATGGGCGAAAACTGGCTGCGTTTTTACGACGACAGTTTCGGCGCGCAGTAAATTCCGCGCCCATGCGGCGCACAGGAAAGTGTCTGCCGCGCATTCGGTTCTGTGCCATGATTGCGGCCCGTAACCGAATGCCGCCGAACAGGAATCCCGCGTGCAGGATCAGACCCCACAGCATCCGCTGACCCCGACCGGAAAAACCCGCTCGGTGGCTTTGCTCTGTGTCGCAGAGATCGCGGCGATGAGCCTTTGGTTCGTCTCGGCGGCGGTCCTGCCCGAAATGACCGCCGAGGCGGGGCTGTCAAATGCACGCGGCGCGGCGCTGTCGACCGCTGTTCAGATCGGTTTCGTGATCGGTGCGCTGGGCTTTGCGGTCCTCGGGCTTGCCGACAGGTTCGATCCCCGCCGGGTTTTTCTGTTCAGCGGGCTGATTGCGGCGGCGGCAAACGGCTTGCTGCTGGTCACGCCGATTGGCGGGGCCGGTCAAATCGCCCTGCGCTGCGTGACCGGCGCGGCCCTTGCCGGGGTGTATCCCGTCGGCATGAAAATCGTGGTCGGCTGGGGTTTGAAAGATCGCGGATTTCTGGTCGGGCTGCTGGTTGGGGCGCTGACACTGGGGTCGGCGTCACCGCATCTGATTGCGTTGCTCGGCGGGGTCGACTGGCGCATGACGGTCGCCATTGCCTCGCTCGCCTCGGCGCTGGGGGCGTGCCTTGTGTTGCTGATCGGGCTTGGCCCGCATCACGTCCGCGCGCCAAAGTTCAATCCGCGCGTTATCGCACAGGCATGGACGAACCGTCGGGTGCGCCTCGCCTATGCCGGATACCTCGGCCACATGTGGGAGCTTTATGCCTTCTGGGCGTGGTGCGCGGCGATTGCGGCGACGTCCTTCGGCGCGGCGGGTCTGGCCTCGCCCGAGGCGGCGGCGCGCCTGACGGCCTTTTGCGCGATTGCGCTGGGCGGTCTGGCCTGTGTGCCGGTCGGCGCGCTGGCGGATCGAATCGGAAAGGCCCGCGCTGCACAGGCGATGATGATTGTCAGCGCGCTGGCGGGCCTCGCCTCGGCGCTCAGCTTCGGCGGGCCGGTCTGGCTGTTTGCGGCGGCGATTATCCTCTGGGGCGTGTTTATCATACCGGATTCGGCCCAGTTTTCCGCGCTGGTTGCCGATGCCGCCGATCCGGCCAGCGTCGGCAGCCTGATGACCTTTCAAACTGCGCTGGGTTTTGCGTTAACCGCGATAACCGTACAGGCGACGCCGATGCTTGCGGGGGCGGTGGGCTGGCCCGCGACGATGGCCGTCATGGCCCTCGGCCCGCTTTTCGGGATCGAGGCGATGCGCCGGCTCATCCGTCACACTTGACCGGCGGCGCATTTTCAGGCGTATCAATCCTATGAAACATGCCAGCAAAACCTGCGGCGCGACCGGGGCGGCAAAGCGCCCGCCCGAACAGGTCATGCGCCTGCCCAGAATGGGGTCGTTCCACCAGACACGGCTCAGTTTCATGCGCGTTTTGCTGCGGCGCATGAAGGCGGCTGAATGGACGTTTGACCGTCCGGTCTGGCGGATAAACGACGCCGGTGTCGGCGTTGCGACCTACCGTGCAAAGGGGCCGCACCGCACCTATACGCTGGTTGCCTTTGCCCATGATCTTCCCGCCGATCTGCGCTCGGATCGCGTGATTGCCGAGGCGTGGGATTCCACCTTTACACTGTACGACGGTGAACCGACCGAGGATGATCTGACCCGACTCGCCGCCCATGTTCCGGTGCAGGAGGCAGGACGCCTTTCGGACAGAGAGCTTGTGCTCTCCCGCGCCAACCGCTCGGTGCGCCTGTTCGAGCATGTTGTCGACGCCCTTTCGCGGGGCGCACAGCCTGATCCTGCGGTGATCGCGCCCGTCGGATACCTGATGCGCACGACGGCGGTTTACGGGTCGGGAAAATTCGGCGCGGCGGACCGCGATAAGTGGGCCGACCGTCCCGAGTTTACCGGATCGTTCCAGCCTGAATTGCTCAGTGTCTGGCTGATCCGGTCCTTTACCCTCGACCTTGCCGAACATATGGCCAAGGCCCGTGCGCCCGGAACCGCCGTAACAATGAAGCCCGCTCTGCGGCGCAGCATTGGCGTCGGAAACTCGACCGGCCTCGGCATGGCGCCGTTTCTGCTCAACCACCCCGCGCTGATCCACGAATGGATCGACGCCCGCGAAACCGCGCTGGCGCGGGTGCGGGCGCTGGAGACTGCCTCGGCGGCAGAGACGGCGACTTTCACGGCGCTGGTCGCCCGCGCACAGATCAACGCCGCAGGCTGGCACGTTGACCATGCGGGGCAGGCGGCCAAATGTGACGGGCTGCGCGCCGACTTCGACCTGCTGCGCGATCACCTCGGCGGCGATGTCCTTGCGGGTTCGCGGCCTTGGGACCGCCTCTATCAATGGGCCGAGGCGGCGCTGTCGCTCGAAGGGCAGGAACAGCTTGTGTCCCTGATGCTCGAACCCTACGGCGCGTTGGTCGATGATCTGGCGACGGGGATGAGCGCGGACGAATCCGCCTTGGCGCGCATCGACGGCGGGGCGGGCGTCGCGACGCTGAGATCGCAAATTCAGGACATCTACGCATGGGCTTTGCCGGTCGATTTCGACGCTCCGGCGGCGCAGGCGCGGCTGTGGTACGTGTCCGAAGAAAAGCTCGAACCCCGTCTGGCCGAACGGTTCGACGAACCGCTGGAACCCTACGAACAGCCCCTCGCTCCGGCGCGCGATGCCATGCGGGCGCTGGCGGCGCTCGCCGCGTTTCAGGATAACGCCACCGTGGCCGAGTTCCTCTTGCGCCACCCCGAACACCGCCACACGGTCCGGCGGGTTCAGCTCGCGGTGCGCAAGCCCTATGCGGAAATTCGTGACAACACGATTGCCGCCGGGATGCTGCCGATTGATCTGCTGCGCTGTAAACTGTCGTTCTTCGGCGCGACCCGTTTTGACCCGCGCAGCGACCGCTGGGTCCGCATCACGATGTTTCAGGGCGCGCCGTTCCCCGATGAACTCGCGGTTTCCGACCCCGACGACCTTGCGTATCCGCCCCTGACATGAGCTGGTCATTGGGCGAGGCGAAGTCGCTGGCGGTCAAGGCGGCACGGGGCGGGGGCATGCCGTGGGGCATGGCCGAGGAGGCTGGTTTCGCCGTTCACTGGCTCCAGTCATCGGGCATGCCGGGCCTCGCCGCCCTTGCCGCCTATCTCGAATGGCGCGACGGCTGTCCGCGCGATGTGCATGATCTGTGTCCGGTTGCGCTCGGGACCGCGCTCATGGATGCGGGCCGCGGCGTTCCCGAAAATCTGGGCACTTTGCGTCAACCGTTGCTGCTCGCGCCTTTCATCGCGGCCTGTTCGCCTGCCGGCATGCGCCTCAGGTGGGGCGGGGCCGAGGCGATCGTGTCCGAGGCCGGTTTCGTCCGCAAGGCAGGCTCCGCCGACGCCTTTCTGGCTGCCGAGGCGGTATGCACGTCAGGCCGCGCGGTGGCCGAAGTTGCCGAGGCCGTCACCCGCATTCCCGAATCCGGGGCGCAGGCGATGGACCGCCTCAAGCGCTTCGCAGAACGCACCTACGCCCCCGCGACCGAGGCATCGCGCCTCAGCGGGGCGGGCGCAGGCACAACGGATAACGACTGACTCCCTTTCAGGGCCGATCCGCCATATTCTCGGGCGCGAATCGAACCGGGAGAATGTTCAAATGTTTCGCACCATGCTGCTCGGGCTGGCCACAGCCCTCGGACTAACCGCCGCACAGGCCGCCGACGATCC
>CALGNW010000155.1 GCA_937958345.1 uncultured Neomegalonema sp.
TTTGCCCAAGACCTCCGACACATCATAGCCGAGCCGAGCCGCCCACGGTGCGCTGATATGAGCGAGACAACCGGTGCTGTCCGTCGAATGCATCATCACAGGAGCATTCTCGAGAAATTCGTCGATGGAATCGACTTTCGCGTTCTTCCAGTTTTCGAACAGACGGTTGGTCACGTCGACAAAAGCTCCACTCTGACGGCAAGGTATCACCGTATAAAGCGCCACTGCAGCGAAAGGGCACAAGCGCCCTAACCTGAACCGTCGTCCGTATTTCTAAACGAAATACTAATTCAGCCCTTCGGATTAAGCTCAATTTGAATACATTTTTCCGCAAAACTTATTCACCGCAGACCGAAGCGACCTCCGCGCTTTATTCGCCGGGCTTTGCCGTCACTTTCGGCGGTTCGCCCACAGCGACCAAATCGTTGATGCGGAAGGTGCGGTACAGCCCCTCGACCATGAGATCGAGATTGTCCTTGTCGGCAAAGTCGAGGCACCCGACCTCGTATGTCACGATCTTCTGAAAATCATCGGTCTTTCTGAGGATCGTCAAAGTCGGCGTTCCTGTCACGCGGTCAGGGCAGGTTTCCGGGGTGGCGACAGTGTAGCTGCGCTGGAGCGCGTTAAAGCCGTACCGGTCCATGATATCGAGCGCGCGGCGGAAGGCACCGACGGGTAGGCCGCCGTTTGAGCGCCCTTCCTTGATCGTGTTATCACCCGCGTTCAAACTGTAGCGGTCTTCCGGCGTCACGCGCATCGTGTAAACCGGGCACAGGCCGATACAGGGGCCGGCAGAGATACTGATGCTTCCTTCCAATGGCGGCTCTTTTGGTTCGGGCGTTGCGCAACCGGTAAGGAGCGCCAGCATCGCAGCACTCGAAATTAACTTCAGCATTCCAGTCTCCTTGCCGCACAGCGCGCGGTCTTTCTTTTATCAGCGTCGGTCAGGTGCGCGCCCGCCGGCGTCTGCGCCGACCACCATCATCGCCACCCGAGGGCGGCCCCGCCGGAGCGGTGTCCGGCAATCTCACATTCTTCCTTAGCAGCGGATATGGGGCCGTTTTGTGAGGCACGGCCATCGCCTCGATAAAGTGTTCCTGAAACTTTGGTTCGACCGCCGTTTCGATCTTGTGGACCTCGCGGACCACTGCCTCGATTTTTTTGCGCGCGCCCGCATTCAGCAGGGCAATCCGGGCGCCGGTTCCGGCGGCGTTTCCTGCCGAGCGGACTTTTTCGACCTCGCAATCCGGAATCATACCGAGCACCATCGCGTGAACCGGCGAGATATGAGCGCCGAACGCGCCTGCGAGGGTGATCCGGTCCAGCTTTTCGACGCCGAGCTCGTCCATCAACAACCGGCAACCGGCGTAGAGCGCGGCCTTGGCGAGCTGGATCGCGCGCACGTCGTTCTGCGTGACCACGATCTTCTGTTCACCGTCATGGATCAGATAAGAATATGTGCGCCCTTCGGCAAAGATACGGGGGGATGTGTCGGCGAGCGATCCGCGCACCACGCCGTCAATGTCGATCACATCGGCCAGCCGCATTTCGGCGATGGCCTCGATGATGCCGGAGCCTGCTATGCCGGTTATTCCGCTGTCCGCAGTCGCAACGGCAAAACCGGGGTCATCGGACCACAGCTCGCAGCCGATGACTTTGAACCGGCAGTTCTTGGTGTCCGGGTCTATGCGGACACGCTCGATCGCGCCCGGCGCGGCGCGCTGGCCGCACGAGATTTGCGCGCCCTCGAATGCAGGCCCGGTCGGCGACGAACAGGCCAACAGCTTGTCGCGGTTCCCCAGAACAATCTCGGCATTTGTACCGACATCGACAATCAACGTCATTTCGTCGCTGTCATAGGGTTCTTCGGACAGAATTACCGCCGCTGCATCCGCGCCGACATGACCGGCAATACATGGCAGGATATATATGCGGGCATTCGGGTGAATGCTCAGGTCCAATTCGTTCGCCCAAAATACCATGCCGTCACCAGCGGCAAGCGCGAAAGGCGCACCGCCAAGTTCGACAGGATCAATCCCGAGCAACAGGTGATGCATGATCGGATTGCCGACAAAAGTGCTTTCGACAATTTCCTCGCGGTCAATCATCGCCTGAGCCGCAACTTGCCCCAGCAGGGCGTTGATCGCTTCGCGGACCGCCTCGGTCATTTGCTTGTCGCCGCCGGGGTTCATCATCGAATAGGAAACCCGGCTCATCAAATCTTCGCCGAAGCGGATTTGCGGATTCATCAATCCGGCGGACGCAACGGTCTTACCGGATCGCAGGTCGCTAAGGTGGCAGGCAATCGTCGTCGAGCCAATGTCGAATGCCGCGCCGTATATCGTGCCATCAAAGAAACCGGGCCAGACATGAATGACACGACGGCTTGAACGCTTGCGACCGAAATGAACAGCACAGGTGACTTTCCAGTCCCCCTTTCGCAATGCGGGTTGCAGCGACTGCATGAGTCGAAGGTCCCCGACAAGTCCCTCGATCTCCCATTGCTCCTCGAGCGCGCGGATCAGCCTTTCCATATCGGAGGACGGGTCGTGCATATCGGGTTCGGCAACCTCGACATAGAAAAGCCGTGTCGCCGGATCGAGTGCGATAGGGCGGTCATCGGCATCCTTGCGGACGACCTGTTTGTGGACCTGACTTTCGGGCGGCACATCGATGACCACGTCGCCCTGAACCTGAGCCTGACAGCCGAGACGCCGTCCCTCGCGCAGTCCGCGCTTTTCTTTATAGCGCGCCTCCACCTTGTTCCATTCCGACAGCGCATTTTCACGCGACGTCAGGCCGTGCTTTGAAAACTCTCCGTAAGACGGCGTAATCTGACACCGCGAACATATGCCGCGCCCCCCGCAAACCGAGTCGAGATCAACCCCGAGCGTCCGTGCAGCCTGTAAAACAGGTGTGCCGACCGGAAACCGGCCCCGCTTTCCCGAAGGGGTAAAAACCACCAGCGCATCAGGGGTATTGGCACCATCCGCCATCGCGAAGCCTCGTGAAAAACTCAATAATCCGGCGACCATGGCGCGTCTCGCGCTTTGCGCCAAGCGTTGTTTCGACACTGGTAAGACCGAATACGACATTCAGCGGGCCGAGGTCTTGTTCTTGTGCACTGCGGTATTATCTGTCGTTGATAAGGAAACGGGAGGGACTCAATGCCGACAATTAATCGTATCGCGGATTTCCACGACGAGATTACAGCGTGGCGCCGCGACCTGCACCAAAACCCGGAGTTGATGTACGACGTTCACCGGACCGCCGGTATCGTTGCAGATAAACTCAAGGAGTTCGGCTGCGACGAGGTTGTCACGGGCATTGGGCGGACCGGCGTGGTCGGTGTTATCAAGGGCAGCAAAGGCGAGGGGCGTACAATCGGGATGCGTGCCGACATGGATGCTCTGCCTATTCAGGAGATACGCGACCTGCCCCACAAATCGGCAACCGACGGGAAAATGCATGCCTGTGGCCATGACGGGCACACCGCAATGCTGCTCGGTGCTGCGAAATACCTTGCCGAGACGCGCAACTTCGCCGGTACGGCATTGGTGATCTTCCAACCCGCGGAAGAAGGCGGTGCCGGCGGCAAAGAAATGGTCGATGACGGCATGATGGATCGTTGGGATGTCGCCGAGGTTTACGGCATGCACAATATGCCCGGCCTGCCTGTTGGTGAGTTCAGCACCCGGCCCGGCGCAATCATGGCGGCGACCGACGAAATTCAGATAACGATTGAAGGGTGTGGCGGTCACGCTGCGCAACCCAATGCCTGTGTCGATCCGACGCTTGCGGGCGCAGGGATCATGCAGGCCCTGCAATCCATCGTTTCGCGTAATGTGGATCCGGTTGATAACGCCGTCGTTTCGGTCACCACATTTCATGCCGGTGACGCGTTCAATGTCATCCCCCAGACCGCCAAGTTAACCGGGACGGTTCGTACACTGGACCAAGGCGTGCGGAATTTGATCGAGGACCGGATCAAGGCCATGGTTCCCGCCATCGCACAAGGATACGGCTGCACCACCGAAGTCGACTATATCCGCGGCTATCCTGTTACCGTGAATCACGCCGATCAAACCGCATTCGCCGTGAAGGTCGCATCCGACGTATCGGGGGCCGGCGCGGTCGAGGCGAACATGCCGCCAAAGCTCGGCGGTGAGGATTTTTCGTACATGCTCGAGTCGCGCCCCGGCGCGATCATTATGATCGGAAACGGCGATACGGCAGGGCTGCATCACCCCGAGTACGATTTCAATGACGAAATCATTCCGATCGGGTGCAGCTATTGGGCGCGTTTAGTCGAAACCGCGTTGCCCGCCGCCTAGACTCGTTTGAGGGGGCATCCCGCCCCTTCTTTTCGCCCGCGATGCTAAAACTTGTTCACCTGCGGCGCGCAGCCCGCTAAACCGCCGGACATGACAGATAAAAACGCATCAAGAGACATGATCGCCACCGCGCGCACGCTGGCGGTCGCCCTTCCCTACCTGCAAAAGCACGACGGACAAGCCATTGTCGTCAAGCTGGGCGGTCACGCGATGGGCGAGGCCTCGCTGATGGAGGATTTCGCCCGCGACATTGCCCTGATGAAACAATGCGGCGTTCATCCGATTGTTGTCCACGGCGGCGGTCCGCAAATCGGCGACATGCTTAAGCGCCTTGATATCCAAAGCGAATTTATCGACGGGCTGCGCGTAACCGATGCCGCGACGGTCGAAGTCGTCGAAATGGTCCTGGCGGGCAAGATCAACAAAGAGATCGTTGCCGCCATCAATAAACAAGGGGGCCGGGCCGTCGGGCTGTGCGGGAAAGATGCACGGCTGATCGTCGCCGAAAAACTGCTGCGCACGGTGCAGGACAAAGAGACCGGCGACGAAAAGCAAATTGATCTGGGGTATGTCGGCAGGCCGGTATCGGTGAATCCCGATGTCCTCAACGTCTTCCGCGAGTCGGACCTTGTGCCGGTCGTCGCGCCCGTTGCAATCGGGACCAAGGAAGAGACGTTCAACATCAATGGCGACACAGCGGCGGGCGCAATAGCCGGCGCGATGCGCGCCTCTCGACTGTTGCTGCTGACAGATGTTCCGGGAGTAAAGGGCGCGGACGGCGAGGTTCTGGAAGAGATGACCGTGGCCGAAGCGCGAGCTCTGATCGAGAGCGGCGTTATCGCTGGCGGGATGATCCCGAAGGTCGAAACAGCACTCGAGGCGCTGTCTCAGGGTGTGGACGGGGTTGTCATCCTAGACGGAAGGACACCCCACGCAGTCCTGCTCGAGCTATTTACCAAGCACGGAGCTGGAACACTGATCCGACGCTGACCGGCTGGGTCGCATACGCCACGGAATAGACCGAGTCGTAGCTGCCGACATGATTGTACTGCGGCGTCGCGTCAACATATGTCGGCGTGCTCTGATACGAATAATCCTGATACTGCGTGGCCGCTGGCGTATAGATGCTGGCCGTATCAACGTATCCGACGTTCACATAATTTGACGTGCCATAGTCGGTCGTCACCGGAACCGTGTTCAGCGCAACATCATAGCTGACACCCTGATAGACAGGTTGTGTAGGGACTGAATAGCTGCCGTTATGGGCGGCATACTGGTTCGTTACGTCGATATAGGTCGGCTGTGATTGAGCGACCGGCTGATACGTCGGTTGCGCCTGAGCGACCGGAAGATACGTCGGCTGCGCCTCGGCCACCTGAACATATGTCGGCTGTGCAGGGGCCTGAACATACGCAGGCGCGGGCTGTTGCGATGGCGTTCCGTCATAGGACGGCGCATTCGCAAGCATCATACCCCGAGCGCCGGAGCCGGAACACATTGCCGGGTTCGCCGAGCACAGATAGCGCACATTATCCATCCAGGTGCGGAAAGCAGCCATCGGCGTGAAATACATCTCATAGCCCGAAAGAACACATTCCTGCCCCTGACCGTTCTCTGTTCCCGGCTGGATACCCGAAAGCACCCCGGCAAGCTGAAGACCGTAAGAGCCGTAGGTCAACAACGGTCCGCCGCTTTCGCCGCGGCAAACGCCCTGCGGTCCGCCCCGCGCGCTGACGGCTGTGATGTAACCGGGGACTTGCACGTCCGTCAGTTGAACCTGGGTTTTATTCAAATTGCGGTCACCGGCCTTCAGACCGGTCACAGGCCAACCCGCAACCAGTGCCGTCGAACCGCGGCGTGCCGACGTCGTGGCCTGTTGGTCTATCTGCGCGGGTGGGATGTGGGCAGGAAGCGGCGTATCCAATTTAATCAGCGCGACATCATCTTTCAGACCGTCAAACTCGAACCCGCTGTGACAGATTGCATTTCGAGAGACGCGGCGGATGGCTGTACCACTGTCGAGATTGCTGTCACCTGCGATCACTTCGACACGATCCCAGCTCGAGTCCGCGGCAACGCAATGCGCAGCGGTGACGATCCACTGGCTGTCGATAACAGTCCCGCCGCAGTGATCGACTTCGATCCGGTCCGGATATTCATAAACGATGCGGAGCTTGACCGTCGAAGGCGTATCAGGATCGAGATTTGATCCCGAGTATCCGCTGCGGGCATATTCTGCACCGGTCGCACGGGCCGAGGCGCTGCCATAGATGCTCGGCGCATCAACGCCGCATGCGAAGGCATTGGCACTCGCCAGTGTCTCTGCCTGAACGCCGGAGGTGAACGCTGTTACCAGCGTTGCCGCGCCGAAGAGCTTCGATACCAATGCCATGCTTCCCACCTTAATTTGCGAGCTCCTATGAAGGAGCGGTGAGGTGAGCGTGGCTTTACTTAGTAAACATCGGGTTTGTTTAGTCTGAACAGGAAGTTAATAAAAAAACGAGACAATCCCGAGTGTTATACGATGTTATTGACCTCAAAAGCCCACAACGCGGTCTGTTTGGCCAACGGACGACAGCACACCTTGGTGTAGTTAATCGCACACTATTTTCCCGAAATAACTGACATCATGTTCAACTTTATGAGAAGCGACACATGCTCGGGAGAGTTCGGATCTGCGAAATTCAAGCTTTGATTCAGAAATTCAATGCCATTTCAGCGAGTTTCATGCGCTGAATCTTTCCTGAAGGCCCCTTGGGAAGTTCGGCGAGGAAATATATCCGGTCCGGCGCCTTGAACGCTCCGACAGCAGAACGACACAGATCGAGGAGGTCCGACTCGGTCAGATCCGCGCCGTCCCGCACCTGCACGCCAGCCTCGACAGTCTGTCCGTAGTTTTCCGACGCCTTGGCGAAGGCTGCCGCCTCGATCACGTCAGGATGGGAATAAAGGACGTCATCAATCTCGCGGGGAGCAATATTTTCGCCTCCCTTGATGATCAGTTCCTTCAAGCGCCCTGTTATGAAGACGTAGCCGTCAGCATCCATTCGGCCCAAATCGCCCGTTCTCAGCCACCCATCCCCTGTCAGAGACGCCGATGTTGCCTCGTGATTATTGCGGTAGCAACGCATGACGTTGGGGCCGCGGACAATAACCTCGCCCTCCTCCCCGCGCGGAACTTCGCGTTGGTCAGGATCGGCAATCAACACTTCGTTCCCGAACGGAATACCGGGTGAACCGATCTTGCGAACGCCAGGCGGTAACGGGTTGGAAAGGATCTGAGCCGCAGTTTCCGTTAGGCCCATCGTCTCGATGACCGGAACGCCGAACTTATCCTCGAACGCGGACTGGACATCGGGTGACAGCGGCGCGGAAGCGGATCGGCCAAACCGCAAAGCAGGAAGGTCGCCGCCGCGGTCGCTATGATGCAGCAAATACGAAATCTGCGTCGGCACGACCGAGAACCATGTGCACCTGTGGTCGCGGAGGTGATTCCAAAACGATGTCACCGAAAATTTCTTGGGCATAACGACACTGCCGCCCGATACCAATGGTCCCATTACCGTGACGCAAAGGCCGTTGATATGGTAGACCGGCAGTACACATAGAGCACAATCTTCGGCACTCAGCTGATGCGCCAACGCCGTGTTGCCTCCGCCAGCCAGAAGGCTCGTATGAGTCAACAACACGCCCTTTGGCCTGCCCGTCGTTCCCGACGTATACATCAGCAGCCCGTCAGTGAGCGCGCTCACCGCCCCGGGCTCGCCGCCCTCGGTCGCGACGAACCACTCAGGACCAACCGTGACAGCACGGGGCTTGCGCGCCAATTTGGTCATCGCCTCGGCAACAAGGTCTCCGGTATTTGCGTCGATAAAGACGAGGGCTGCTTCGGAATGCTCCAGAACGTATGAGATGGTCGAGACGCCAGATACCAGATTGATAGCGGTTGCAACATAGCCGCCGTAAAGACACCCGAGGATAACACGAGCGGCATCAGCGCCGTTTTCCATCGCATAGGCAACTGTATCACCCGGCTCGACACCCTCCGCGGCCAAACGCGCGGCGAATGCACGGGATGCCACGCGAAGATCACGGAATGTCATCGTTTCGCGGGCAACCGGATCAATCAGATAGACGCCATTCGGTTTGGCATCCGCGCGCATGTCGATAACATCGCGGACCGACAACCCGTCAACACCATCCATTGAAAAGGATCGGCTCATTTACCGGCAGCCTGCCAATAGTCGCCGAAGATCGCGTCGAGGCTGGGTTCATTCACCGGAATCGTGCGGACAATCTTGGTAACATTCATAAAGTGTTTGTAGTTGAGGTTGTCGTCGATTGAGTTCCCACCCCAACTGCCGCACCCCATCGACAGTGAAAAGGGCATACCATTGTCGAAAGAACCGCCCGTTGCAAAACAATGAGCCTGATTCACGATCACACGGCAGGTCGGCAAACTATGCCCCAGCGCCCGCGCACGCGCGTCATCAGCAGTGTGAATCCCAATCGAATGCCCTGCCCCCTGATGAGAAAGAATTCTCGAGGCGATGGACTTGGCGTCATCAAAATCTTTCGCCCGATAGAGTGTCGTGACAAGCGATAGCTTTTCACCTGATTCAGGATACTCCGCTCCGATGCCGTCGCCATCAATCACGAGAAACCGTGCGCTCTGCGGCTCGGTCACCGTCAGCTCTGCAATCCCGATCACTTTATCAATGTCCTGCGCCAGCAAATGCCGATTCAGCCCGCCGCCACCAAACAGCGACGCCTTCAGCTTTTCGCCTTCGGCTGCGGCCAGATAGCGACCACCCGCTTCGTGCAGCGATGCCATGAAGGCTTCGAACACCGCATCCAACACGATGATCGAATTCTCGGAGGAACAGGATGTCGAGTTATCAAACGTCTTCGATGCCGCGATTTTTTGAGCCGCCTGTTGCAGGTCGGCGGTTTCATCAACAATCACCGTC
>CALGNW010000156.1 GCA_937958345.1 uncultured Neomegalonema sp.
TTAGGCCTGTGCCCTGAACAGCCTTCCGAAGAACGCTTCATCCGATGTGCGGTTGACCGCGACCGCGACCACGGCGGACGCAATGATCGAGAAGACCAGCCGCGCGACGAGGACGGACGTTAAATCCGCACCGAGGGCGACGACAAGTAGTGTGTCCTCGATGATGCCGTGGGCGAAACCCATGAAGATGCAGGTGATGAAGATTTGGCGGGGGGGAATCTTCGACGCCTTTGCCTCGCGTAGGATCATGCCGCCGCCATAGGTCGTGCCGAGGAACAGGCCGATGGTCGCGCAGGGCGCGGCCTTCCGCCGGACGCCAGCAAGCGCAAAAAGCGGTGCGAGAGTTCCCTCGACACGGTGGAGGATGCCGGAAACCCTGAGCAATTCCATCGCCCAGCTCAGGCCCAGCAAGATCAGAAACATTGCGCCAAGTGTTTGAAGTAAACCAACCGCGAAATCGGCCCAGCCTTCGCTGTCGTCCAGCGGGATCCATGCCGGATCGAGCGGAGCCGACAGCGCGCCCGTCGCCGCAAAGACCATGTGCAAAAGCGCCGCGAAGATCATGCCGCCAATGAAGCGGATGATCGTTGTTGCCCAAAAAGCCGGCCCGGCCTCCGCAAGTATCTTATTCTCGATGGGCAGCGAATGGATACAGAGCAGAAGTGCGGCGAGGACCGTCATGTCTGCGACAGACAGCGCCTCGGGCGGGACCAGCGTGAAAATAATGACCACGGCGGGCCAAAGGCCTATCAGCATTCCGGTGAGCCAGGCGACCGCCAGTTCGGGCGGCAGGCCATAAAGCTGCATCACCGGAGCAAAGACCGGCGAGACGGCGCGGATGACACCGAACTCGACCAACAACTGCATCGCGATGGTCAGCGGAACGATAATCCTCAGCAGCGCGAGATAGGTCGGAACGGTATCGAGCGTGTTGCGGTAAAGGATCGCGGGGAGTGTGTGCATAGAACTTTTACCGGCTGTTTTTTAGCGGTCCGGAGGCGACCTGATTGATTGCTGCAATGCAGCGGACGGGCTATACCGGCCCTATGACAGTATTATCCGTAGCGTTGGGCGGGGCAATCGGAGCGTCGCTGCGATATGGCGTCGGTGCGTGGGCGCTGCGTGTGTTCGGGCCGGGGTTTCCGGTCGGGACGATGGTGGTGAACGTGCTCGGCTCGCTGATTATGGGCGTGGCGGCTGTCGCTTTATTACACCGGTTTCCCGGAACATGGGGCGTTTATGCGCCGTTCTTGATGACGGGGTTGCTGGGCGGGTTCACGACGTTTTCCGCGTTTTCGCTGGATGCGCTGAACCTGATCGAAGGCGGGCGCACGGGCGCGGCGATGGTCTATGCCGGCGGGTCTGTGGTCCTGTCAATTTTTGCACTATTTTGCGGGCTGACGCTCGGAAGGGCGGTCTGGCCATGAGCGGCGTTCAACACCTAGAAGTCGAACCGGGCGAAGCGGGGCAGCGCGTTGATCGCTGGCTGCGTGCGAAGTTTCCGCAACTGACCCAAGGGCGCATCGAGAAGATGCTGCGTAAGGGCGAAGTGCGGATCGACGGCGGTCGGGCGAAATCAAACTCGCGTATTGATGCCCATATGATGGTGCGCGTGCCGCCGATCCCCGAGGGCGAAGCGCCGCCGCCTAAACCGATGCGCAATCTGTCCGAGGCGGATATCAAGCTTATGCGCTCGATGGTGATTTATCAGGACGATCACATGATCGCGCTGAACAAGCCTCCCGGTATTCCTGTGCAGGGCGGGACCGGGCAGACGCGGCATATTGACGGGATGCTGGGCGCGCTGGCCGGTGATGGCGACCGGCCCAAGCTGGTGCATCGCATCGACAAGGATACGTCCGGAATTCTGGTGCTGGCACGCACAGGTGCGGCGGCACGGGCGCTGACGGGTGCTTTCCGGTCAAAGGCGGCGCGAAAGCTGTACTGGGCGGCGTGTGTCGGCGTCCCGAAGGCGCGGCAGGGTACGATTGCCTATGGTCTGGAAAAGCTGCCCGGACCGATGGGCGAAAAGATGGTGTGCATTGAGCCGCGGGACATGGATCAGCACCCCAATGCCAAACGCTCGATCACGGATTATGCGGTGGTCGAGACGGCGGCCAAGCGCGCGTGCTGGATGGCTTTGCGGCCCGTCACGGGACGGACTCACCAGTTGCGGGCGCATCTTGCGGCGATCAACTGTCCGATTATCGGCGATGGTAAATACGGGCCGTCGGGTGAGGAATCCGAGCGCCGTGTGACCGGCTCGATCAGCAACAAACTGCATCTGCATGCGCGCCACATTGCCGTGCCCCATCCCGACGGATCAGGTCGGATTGTCGAGTTGACCGCCGAAATGCCCGAGCATATGGGGCATTCATGGGACACGTTCGGCTGGGATTTGTCGCTGGGCGATGACGAGGATCTGTTGCCGGAGCCTAAAGGGTGAGTTTGCGTCTGATCGTCTTTGATTGCGATGGCACGCTGATCGATAGCCAAGCCGCGATAATCCACGCCATGCGCGAGGCGTTTGAGGCAGCCGATTTATCGCCGCCATCCGATGATGATATTCGCGGAATTGTCGGGCTGTCAGTGCCGCAGGCGGTTGCCGCGCTGGGACCGGGGCTGGACGGGGATGTCCTGTCCAAAATTGATGCGGTATTCCGCCAGTCTTCAATCGCGTGGCGTCAGCGGAATCCGAACGAGAGCGCGACGTTTTATGACGGGGCGCGCGATTGCCTTGACCGGCTTAACGGAGCCGGAGAGTTGCTGGCCGTTGCGACGGGTAAGGCGCGGCGGGGGTTGGATCATTTGCTCGACCAGTCCGAACTGCGGGGCCATTTCATCGCGACACAATCGGCGGATGATGCACCGTCGAAGCCTCATCCGGGGATGCTGGAGAACTGTGCGCGGCTGACCGGAGCGGATCGCTTGGTGATGGTCGGTGATACGAGCTTTGACATGCTGATGGCAAAGTCGTTCGGCTGTCATGCCATCGGGGTCACGTGGGGTTATCACTCGGATGCCGTGCTGCGCGATAGCGGGGCCGACGTGCTTGTCCGTGATTTTGGCGAGCTTGAGCGCGCGCTGGCGGCATGGGGTTAGCCCAGAAAAAAGCCGCCATCCCTGAGGGACGGCGGCAATGTTTTCCGAGACTGTCAGCCTGAAGCTTAGTTCCCGTAGTAGGAACCGCCCGTATACGGCTGCACATAGCTGCCGGTCGATGGTGCGGTATTATAGCTGCCATACGTGCTGTAGGCCGGTGTTGTCGTATACGCCGACGTGCCACCCGACTGGTAAGCACTCGCCGCCGCGTTGCTGTAGGACGGAACTGTTGCCGTCGTGTAAGATGTCGACTGGGTATAGGCCTGCGTTGGAGCAGCATAGGTCGTCGGGGCCGCATAGGTGGCCGTTGACGTGCTGTTATAGCCCGACTGATAGCTGCTCGGTTGCAACTGATAGGTCGTTGGCGACTGGTAAGTCGTCGTTGGGGCCTGATACGTTGTCGGAGCCTGATATGCCGATCCGCTCTGATACGTCGTCGTAGGCGGCTGATATGTTGGCGTCTGATACGCAGGCTGGGCCTGATAGGTTGTGGTCGGCGCCTGATACGCCTGCGGCTGCTGATACGTGGTCTGCGGCTGGTAGGTCGTCGGGGCCGCGTATGACGTCGGCGCGGTGTATGCCGGCTGAGCCTGATAGGTGGTCTGGTTCCGGTAAACAGGCTGCTGCTGTTGGTACACCGTTGGTGCCTGATAGGTCTGCGTCTGGTACTGCTGCGTCTGATAGGTCGGCTGTGCCGCATAGGTATTTTGAGCGTTGCGGGCGACCTGCGAACCGACAACGCCGCCGATTACCGTGCCTGCGATTGTCGCAACTGTTTTACCCCGTCCGCCACCGAACTGGTTTCCGACCACGCCGCCTGCAACCGCGCCAACGACGCTGCCGATGACCTGACTCGGATCAATCTGTTGGGCGGAGGCGGAGTTAACGCTGCCAAGGGCGGCGATTGAAAGAGCGAGAGTTGCAACTTTGATTGTACGCATGGTTCCACTTCCTTGAAATTCAGTCCGTCAGTAAGCAGACGAAAAGCGACGCCATTGTGACGCCGTGATGAAATTCCGTATTTCGACAACGCGCGGTCGGGTCGGATTGTTCCGCCTGTCGCGTTAACCTTGATTGCGTTACCACCGCTTGACCTTCCTGTGACGGGAGAGTTTATCGGTTATGCGAATCCGGCGAAAACAGAGCGCACGGATGACACTGATCAAAGCGTGCTATGGAGTGCGAAATGACCCGAAAGTTCCAGATTTATGCCGGACTTGCGGCGTTAGCTGTCGCTGGTGGCGGTCTGTATATCCTATCGGATCGCCACGCGGGCCACGAAATGGCGAAACGCCTGACCGACGGCGCGCCGGTAATCCTGCCTCAACTGACAGCGAACGCCGCTGAAGGGCAGGGCTTGTTTGCAGAGAATTGCGCGGTTTGCCATGGGAAAAATGCTGTCGGAACCGAGCAGGGGCCGCCGCTGATCCATATCATCTATGAAACCGGTCATCATGGCGACCCGTCCTTCTATCGGGCGGTTGCGCAGGGAGTGCGCGGACATCACTGGCGTTTCGGCGATATGCCCGCGATTGACGGGGTGAGCGAGGCGGAGGTCGGGAAAATCATCGCGTATATCCGCGAAACCCAGCGTGCAAACGGGATAAACTGACCGGCGGCCATATTCGGGCCTCAGGCAGCTCGGACACTCGCATAATCTGAAAAAAGGCCGCTCGGTATGATTAAACTGTCTCTGTCTTTGATTGCCGCATTCAGCGTCGGTGCGGCCACGGCGGCGTCCGCCGAGTCGCCGTCCGCCGGGTTCAAGATGATCTATGACCCGTTCAAGGATCGCGGTGTTGAGGTGACATCTCCAGCCGACCCGGACAACGCGAAACAGGTGCGGGCGGGAGCGGCGCTGTATCTGGAAAACTGTGCGGAGTGTCATGGCGGCGCGCTGGAGGGTGCGGAGAACTGGCAGGACAGTCAGGACGACGGCACGTATCTGCCCCCTGCGCATGATGACACCGGTCACACATGGCATCACTCGGACAAGGTGCTGTTTGACTATGTAAAGCTGGGCGGTGAGGAGCTGTTCAAAGATTATCCGGATATTGTTTCGAACATGCCGGGGTTCGGTGACGTGTTATCGGATACCGATATCTGGGCAATCTATGCCTATATCAAATCAAGCTGGTCGCCCGAGAGTCGCGAATGGCAGGCGGGGGCGTCAAGGCTGGACCCGTTGCCGGATGCGTATATTCCCGGCGCGGTTGGCGGGTCGCAATCGACAGTCGGAGAGTAAGCGTATGAAACGATCAACTGCCCTGTTTGTCATGGCGCTGTGCTTTGGCCCCTCGCTTGCCTTCGCCCATGGAAAGGCGACGGGCATCGTGCGCGAACGGATGGATCAAATGGTGATCCTGAAGGATTCGATGAAGACGTTGAAGGTCGAGCTGTCGCAAGGCGAAGCCTATGATGTGCCGACCGTCCTGAACGCGGCGCAGCAGATCGAGAAAAACGGCGGCGAGGCGCTGATCTCGATGTTTCCCGCAGGCAGCCTGACAAAACATTCCGACTCGCTGCAAAGCGTCTGGGACAAGCCCGAAGAGTTTTCTGCGCTGGCGCTTGAGATGGAGCGTTTGGCGCGCGAGATGGCCGTGTCGGTCAATGCGGGTACAGCGAATGTGCGGAACGAGGGTGGCGTGTTCGGATGGCTGCGCGATCAACCGACCGACGGGATATTGCGGTCGCCCATCGACCTGTTCGGAGCCTTGGCCAACACCTGCAACGACTGTCATCAGGGCTATCGCAGCGACCTTAAGTCGAAGTGATTGATGTTGGGATCGCGGCGTCCGGCGTGCCGTGCAAATGCGTATCGTAACATGCCCTTGCGGACCCCGGATTTTCCGATAGTTTCATATGCGGGAAGTGTGAGGGACCATGTCGGAAAAGGCGAAACAGCGGCGGCTGAACCGCATACGCAGACCACTGTCGGTTGATGTCGTTGATGATCCCTATGAAAAGCAACTCGCCTATGTCGCCGAGGTGTCGAAGAATGCGCGAACGTCTTGGTTCGGGCTGATCGGCTTGCTGCTGTTTTGCGGTGTCACACTGCTCGCGGTCGAGGATCGCGATTTTTTTGAATACGGTGTCAGCACGCAATTGCCGTTGATCGGGGTGTCCGTCCCGACGAAGAATTTCTTCTGGGCCGCGCCGCTGTTGGTGACGGGGCTTTATACCTATCTGCACCTCTATCTTGATAAACTCTGGAAGGCCCTGCGCCGATTGCCCGATGAGATAGAGGGCAGGCCGGTGACGCAGGTGGTCTGGCCGTGGCTGATCTCGGATGCTGCGCTGGAACGCCGCCCCGGTGTGGTGCGCAGCCCGTATTGGTTTGTGACCCGGTTCGTGACCCTGTGCCTGTGCTGGCTGATCGGTCCGGCGGCGCTGTACTTGTTTTGGTTCAAAAGCTGGGCGCCCCATGATGAGCGCCTGACGCTGCTGATCGGTGTGCAATTGGCGTGGCTGTGTCTTGTCGGCGCGAACAGTTGGCTGGGCATGTGCCGGGAGACGGAAGATGACCGCTCGTTCTTTGGCCGGATGCCGCGCGGCGGAATTTTGATTCTGTGC
>CALGNW010000157.1 GCA_937958345.1 uncultured Neomegalonema sp.
CGCGCAACGGCCTGCGCCGCCTCGGCCCCGTCATAGCCGAGGTTCATCAGGGCCGAGAGCGCGTCGGCGCTGGCGACCGGATCGCTGTCGGCGCTCTCGTTCACCGATGAGGATTTTCGCGGTGATGCCGCCGCTTCGGCGCCCGCGCTGGCCATCATCGCGGGGGCCTTGTTTTTCAGCTCGTTCACAATCCGCGTGGCCAGCTTCGGCCCGACCCCCGGCGCACGGCGCACGGTCGTTGCATCCGCCAGCGAGATCGCACGGCTGATCCCGTCGATGCCCAGCGTCCCCAAAATCCCAAGCGAGACCTTTGCGCCGACACCCTGAACCGTGGTGAGCAGGCGATGCCATTCGCGCTCGGCCATGCTGGGAAAACCGAACAGCTGCATCAGGTCTTCGCGTACCAGCATTTCGGTATAAAGCCGCGCGCCCTCGCCCACCGGCGGCAAACCGCCCAGAGTGCGCGACGAGCAATAGACGACATACCCGACCCCGCCGACATCCAGCAGAACGTGATCATCCGCGACATGCGCAACCTCGCCGGTGAGACGCCCGATCATTTCGCCACCGCCGCCATCCGGGCCAAAGCAGGAGCGCGGTGTGCGTGGCAGATCGCCGCCGCAAGAGCATCCACGGCGTCCGCCTTTTGCACCTTGGCGGTCGGCAGCAGCATCGCGACCATGTGCGCCACCTGCGCCTTATCCGCATGACCGACGCCGACCACGGCCTTTTTGATCGCGTTCGGCGCATACTCGGACACGGGCAGGCCGTTCTCCGCCGGAACCAACAGGGCGATGGCGCGGGCATGGGCGAGTTTGAGTGTTCCAACGGCATCTTTGTTGACGAAGGTATGCTCGACCGCCGCGCTGGCAGGCGCCCAGCGGATCACCACTGCTGATAATTGTTGCCGCAGATCATGCAGGCGCAGCGCAAGGTCTTCGCCGGTGGCCGAAATGACGCCGTGCGCCACGTGGGACAGGCGGCTGCCCGCGACATCCACAATGCCCCAACCGGTATGACGCAAGCCGGGATCGATCCCGATGACACGCAGATTTACACTCATGCCTACGCGATTAGCACGAAGAGAGAACACACGCGAGGGCTTTTATCGTCGGGCGGCGGACGTTGTTTCGGCGGGGTTCAGGCCTTGCGCAAGCGTCCGGCGACCATGCCGCCGGCCATGCTGATAATGCGCGACTCGGCGCTTTCGGGGCGTCCGCTCAACCGCCAGAGCGTCAGCAGCACCACCGGATAAACCAGCCCGCCAACCACAATACTGACGATCAGGGACACAGCCGCCAGACCCGCACTGCCATCATAAGGCAGATAAGCCTGCGCGGCGCGCACGGCCAAGGCCATTGCCAGACCCGCACCGAGGCAGCGCGGGGCCCAATCCATGACTTCTTTCACATCGCCCTGCGTCAATGACAGAGCAGCGCGCATCACCAGCAGCGCGAAGATACCGCCCATCGCGGACATGGCCCATGCCGCGCCGATCAGGCCGTAATTCAGCGACGCCCACCAGATCGCGGGCGCGCCGATAATCAGTGTTCCGATTTGCAGCGGTGCAAAGCGGCGCGGCTCGCCCATCGACACCAGCAGCGGCCAGCAGAACTGGACCGAAGCACCGGCCAGACCGTAAAGACACAGAACACGCAGCGGCGGTGCGGCGGCGGCCCAGTCCGGCCCGAAGGCAAGACGGATCGCAGGCTCGGCAACCAGCGCGACACCCAGCGCAAACGGGACCGCGAACACCATCGACGCGCCGTAAGCGGTCGCGAACTGATGGCGCAGCTCTTTCAGATTCGATTGCAGCTTTGCGAAACCGGGCATGGTTGCGCGGCGCAGCGGTTGGGCAAAATCATTGGCAACCAGATTGGCCAGCTCCATCGCCAGCGCGTGAATACCCAGCGGCGCAAGCCCGAGTGTCTTACCCAGGATCAGAGCGTCAATGCGGCGGTGCGCGAAATCGAGCAGATTGGTGGCCAGCATCCATTTCGAGAAGCCGAACAATTCGCCGAACGCTTCAAAGCTGAGGCGCGGGCGCATCGGGTGCAGGACGAACGAGGCAACAACGGAGGTGATGGACCCGATAATCAGGCCCCCGACCAGTGCGCGATAGTCAGGCCAGATCGTCAGCGCAAAACCGATAGAGGCGGCACTGCCCCCCAGCTTGCGCGCGGCCAGATAGGTAAAGTCCTTGCCGAAGGTGAAATCGCGCTGGAAATCCGCCGTTCCGGTATTGGTCAGGCCGAAGATAACCGCCTGTGCCGCCAGCGCCCACGCAACATATTTCAGGCGCTCGTCGCCATAGAAATCCGCCAGCGGTTCAGCGCATAGCAAGGCCAGACCGCCAATGAACAGACCCCGCAACAGCGCAATCGTGAAGGCGGTGTCGTAGTGCTTTTTCTTCGGGTCGGGGTGGCGCACGATGGCGGCGTTCATGGACAGATCGCTCATCGCTTCGAACGCGCCGATCAGGGCGACGGTCAGGCCGACAACACCGAAATCAGCCGGTGGCAGCAACCGCGCGAGAATCATCACGTTGATCAGACCCGACGCACGCATCAGCATGCGCGCCGACAGCATCCAGACGGCGCCGCCCGCCATTTTGCGCGACAGAGTTTGATCCGGCTTGGTCATTCAGCGGCCACGCTGAGCGGGGTCGAGCCGACGACGCCGTAGAGCATCGGCTCTAATCCGGCGAATTGCGTTGCGATCGCGGCATTATCCCGCACCTTTTCAGCCAGAGAAGGCACAACGCCAACCGCACGCTTTTTCGCGAGCAGATGGGCAAGGCGGTTTGCGATGACCTTGGGTTCGTTCGAAAAGATACCCAAATCGCGTTTGCGGATGATCTCCGCCGCATCGCCTTTGCTGTATCCCATGGCAACAACAGGACGGCGCGCGGCGATGTAATCAAACAGTTCGGCGGGCAGCACACCGGCATCAGCCGGGTCGTTGCGCGTTGTCAGAACCAGCGCATCGGACGCGAACTGGCGTTTGACTGCCTCGTCCCGCGAACCTGTCGGAACAAAATCGATCTGGCGTTCCATCCGCGTCGCGCGCGCCATTTCAATAACGGTTTCGGCGTTGTTGCCCGTCAGCGTCAGGCGCACGTCCGCCGCGCCCGTACCCAAGGCGGCCATACCGTCGAACAACGTCGCCAATTCCTGCGGAGCCCCGCCCTCGGGCATTGTATAAAGCAGGCGCAGCATCTTGCGGTTCGCGTCGGACGGCACAGGCGTATTCAGCGGATATTCAAGCGGATCGAACCCGTTCATGGCGATGTTCACTTTATCGCTGCCAAAGCGGTTGGAATAACTTTCGGCCCAGGCCGGAGACGTCGTGACCAAAGCGGCGGCGGATTTGAGAACCTCGGCCATTCTGTTGGCGTCCTTCGGACTACGGCGCTCGGAATGCTTTGCCGACCGCTCGGTCAGCCGGGGATCGCCCACTTCGGCAACGAACGGAATGTCGAACTGTTTTGCCACCCTTGCCGCGATCAGCGCCGTGGCATTGGGCGGGCAGGCCCCATAGATCACATCGGGCGTCCATTCCCCGAACAGCGTGGCGGCAGCGGCGGTTGCCTGCTGGCTCCACTCTGCCGCAAGATCGGTCTTGCGGCGGCCTCCATTGACGATTGCGGCGATTTTTCCGCGTAAAGTCTGCGATTTCTCGGTGTCGAGCGCCTCGCGGGTGGGCGTCAGGACAAGGCGGCTTTCATCCCAGTCGCTCTGCACAGCACCGTCCGGTGACGGCGATGACAACACGCGGACGTCATGCCCGCGATCCAGAAGAAAACGCGCCACGTTGCGCACGCGCACCGATCCGGACGAAGCGGCTGAAGGAATCTGGAAGCTAATCAGTAAAATCCGCACGCGGGAGGTTCTCCACGATCTCAAGGTCCTCCCTTAGTACCGGTTTACCATTACCATCCTGTTTAGAGCGTACAATGAAGGAGCACTTTCATGCACTCCCCCCAGATTTAAGCGCCCATACGGACTGGCCGCGTCCCTGTGCGGCGATCAGCCGTCATAAAACTCGCTTTCGCCGCCAACGAAGCTCTGCCAGCCGAACCAGTAGGCAATATGGCCCGGAAGGCGGGCAAGGCGTTGTCCGCCCGGGCCGGTCAGATTTTCTTCTCCGACCGTCCAGACGCCGTCAGAGGCACTGAGTTGTTTGCGGCCTGCCGCAGAGAACTGGCGGCCCCCGGAATCGTAGGCGCGGACGGTACGTGTTGCCGCATCGCCGACAAGCACGACATTCTGAAAACCGACCTTGTCATTAAGCACGCGACCGCCCTGAAAGAGGTCCAGCGGATAGGCTTTGGCCCCCGCCGTCACCCGAAGACCGAACACATAATCCTTTTGCGTCAGGCCCCGCCCGCCGCCAAGGGACGGAAACATCAGATCGGGTGACGAGAAATACTCGCTGTAAACAGCCCCTGATCCGTAATTCCGGCGATGGCCTGTATTCAGCGACAATGCGCGGGTGTCAGGATGATCGGTGCGCCATTCGCGCCAGCTGGTGATCGTGACCGGACGGGTTTTCAACTCGATCCCCGCGGTCACCAAAGGTCCGGCGACAGGTTTACCGGTAAACTGATTCCACAGACTGTCCGTCCGGCGGTCAAACATCAGCTTGTTCGAGCGATAGAGAAATCCGCTGGAACCGAAGACCAGCGGCTCCGCATCGCCGGGAAGCGTTGTTTCGTAAAGGACGCCTGCGCCGCAAAGGGTGCAATAGGCCAGCGCGACCGGCACACCGCCGATGACATCGTTGAACATTTCGTGCCAGCCCATG
>CALGNW010000158.1 GCA_937958345.1 uncultured Neomegalonema sp.
AAGACGACGCGCTCGAAACTGCTGTCCAAGCCATCCAGCACCAGCTTGAGGTTATCCATCACGCGGCGGGTTTGTTCTTCGATCCCGCCCTCGACCAGCTTGGTCGGATCATCCGGCAGGGTTGGCATCTGTCCGGTTACAAAGTGAAAGTCTCCGGCGGAAACCGCGTGCTGGAATGGGCCGACCGTCTTGGGGCCGCCGTCAACCAGATGCCGCATAATCTCGATCATCAATTCTGTCCTCTCGTTATTTCGGGCAGTCATAGCCTTTGTCCGGCGCAGCGGAAAGCAGCGACGTGACGCGGGTCACTGCCACGGTCCGCGATTTCACCGATACAGGATGCGTTCAGTATCCATGTAAACGAGAGAGCGAAGCCATGAATGTTCTGGGGCAGTTTGTAGCGGGTTTGAGTGTTTTTGACATCTTCGGGCTTCTTGGCTTTGCGGGTTATCTTTGCAGTTTCGGTGCGTTGCAGTTCGGTCTGCTCGACGGCAATGGCAAAACCTATGCGTGGACCAACGTGCTTGCGGCGAGCTTTGTTCTTATCAGTCTCTACGATGCGTTTAATCTGGCTTCGGCGCTGATTCAGGTAAGCTGGATTGTCATCGGATATTTCGGGATCGTACGGCGCAGCGGGCAACGCGCGGAGATCGGGCGGAGCGTTCCGGCATAACCGTCACAAAAAAGGCCCCGCACGGATGCGGAGCCTTGTTTTTGCGGGCAGTGAAGTTTGCGCCGGTGTTGAGGTCGGACGCTTTTCGCCGATGCGATCTTTCGCCCGGTTCGAGCGGTCTTCGCTCTCGGTGATCAGCGTTGCTGATCACCTGCCGCTGACGGGTTTGCGCCGGTGTCCAGGCCGGACGCTTTTCGCTTTCGCGATCTTTCGCCCGGTTCGAGCGGTCTTCGCTCTCGGTGATCAGCATTGCTGATCACCTGCCGCTGACGGGTTTGCGCCGGTGTCCAGATCGGACGCTTTTCGCTTTCGCGAAAAGCTCAGGACTCGATCGCGCCGACACCTTGGAGCAGTTCCATGATGCCATCGCGGGCGCCCTCGGCGGCATAGATTGCATCCTCGCCCCACGCATTATCGAGCATGCCGCGCGGAACGTCGTTTTCCTGCGTCACCTGTCCGATGTTTTCGCCGTTTGCATCCTGAACCCGCCAGATAATCGCAATCCGGTCGGAATTTGCACCGGGCGTTTTCGAGACCTGAGCGTTCAGGAACAGCGCGCCCGGCGATGGCGTGGTCGTCATGCGTGCGCCGGATTGGGCCAGCAGTTTTCCGACTTCGCGGCCCAGCGCCTGATCCCCGTCACCCGGCGCACCGCGCACACCCTGAAAGACCAGAGGGCGCGGACCGGAGGCGATGACCGTCGGGGCCGCAGCCGGTTGGCTGGCGCTGTTACTCGGACGCAGCGTATCGAAGGCAGGCGGCGGCGCAGACGGGCGCGGTGCTTGCGCGAAAGTCTGCGGCACTTGCGGAATGGCCTGCAGAGGCGCAGGCGAAGGCAGTGCCGACGGGGCCTGTGTAATCACACGCGGCGGCGGCGGCGCAATCTGGCGCGGTGCAGCGCGCGGAATCGGCTGCATCGTCATCGGTGCGGGGGCGCTGACATACTGGGTCGGCGTGCCCAAAGTCGTTGCCGCACGCGGCGAGACACGCGGCATCGGTGCTTCGGCCAGTGTTGCGCCGCGCTTGAGAATAAAGGTTCTGGACGGGGCCGCCTGATATGTGGTGTTCATCGGGGTCGCCGCCGCATAAAGCGTGGCCTGACGCAGTTCGCCATTGCGGGCGATCCGGTCGGCAACGCGCTGTCCCATCGCGCGCAGCGCATCATCGTTCTGATCCCGCCAACTGCCGCCGTCCTGACGTTCGGGGAAGATACCCACGACGTTTTTGTTGGCGTCAATCAGCTTCCACTCAACAGAGACATAGCCCTCGGTATTCCGTTCGGCACGGCCACGCAGATCAAAGGCCACCGCCGCATTGCGAGCGGCATCCTCGTTTACCGGCGAACCGATGTTCGTAACAACCGTGCGGGCCAGCGTGGCCGATGCGGTTCCGGGCGCGCCGATGACCGGATGCACGCTGACGACCGCGCCATTCGGCAGGCGCGAGCGCAGAACCGCAATCGGCGAGGCATTGACTGGCGCGGCACTGCTGTAGCTGTTGATCGGCATGCTGGTCGGCGGCGAGGCAATCGCATAGGATTCGACCGGAGCCATCGTGAAGGAATCCGACTGAACCGGTGCAGCGTCATACGAGATGTACTCGGGCTGTGCCGCTGTACCTGCCACCGAATAGGTGTCGATCGGGACGGTTTCATAGGATTCGTATGACATGGTTTCGACCGGCGCATACGAGGGCGCATCGGCGCTCATCGGTGCGTAAGTCTGAGCCGTGACGTCTATCGACGGTGCAGGAGCGACCGTAAAGTTATTCTGGACAGGCGCTTGCGGCTGTTCGAGCGGCGCGGTGGCAAGGGCCGTGGATTCGAATTCCAGCGGCGCAAACGCGACAGGCTCGTTTAAGGATTCGCCGCCGGTCGGCGTCGGCAACGGCGGTGTATCAATCGGCGCGGCCAACCCTGCGGACAGGTCGGCTTTTGGCATTTCAAGCGCGGGCTTGTCGGCCATCGCCAGTTCGGTCGGCGCTTCGCGCACGGCTGCCGTGCGGTCTTCAACCGGTGCTTTGAGCTTGGCGAAAGCATCCGACGGCGGCGGCGGCAGCCGTTTGACTTCACCGCGACCCGTCACGCTCGGCGGTTTTTGCGAGACATCAAATCCGCCGAGACTGCCGGGGGCATCCGGCAGTTTGCTTGCGTAATCACAGCCGGCAAGCGCGCCGACCATGATTGGCAGAGCGAGGATTCGCACGAGAGCGGTGGAGGATTTGGTCTGCTTTAGAGCGGTCATTGGATCACCAGCGGCTATGTCACGACGAGGTCGAGGCTGGCGCGAGAAAGGCTTTCGGAACCGTCCGGTGTCACAAGCGAGGTCCGACCGAGGCACTGGGCCGTTCCGGTCTCGCTGTCCATCAGAATCATATGAAGAAAAAACGTCATATTCGGTTCGATTACTGTCTCTGCGCCTTCAAAAAACATTTGCGAATCCATCCAACAAGGGGTGAACCGCGACCCGACGCTATAACCACAAGCGTTAAGACGGTGTTTCCGTAAACCATGTTCGTCGAGAATTCTGGCGTGCTCGTTAAACACGTTTCCGAGCGTGTTTCCTGGTTTTAACGCGGCCTCACAAGCCTTTAACGCCTCGATACACGCCGTTCGCATCCTGATATGGGCCGGTTTGGGTTTACCAATAACCAGAGTATTCATCATTGGCGCATGGTAACGACGCCATGCGCCCGACCATTCCAGCGTGAGTTGATCATCTGATTCGAGGGTACGCCGCCCCGAATAATACCGGCACAGCAACGCGCCCTGCCCCGACCCGATGATGAATTCGTTTCCGGCATAATCGCCGCCGCGCGCAAAGATCTCGCCCTGCATCGCCGCGAGAATCGCGCCCTCGTCGACGCCTGCACCGGTCATGGCAATCGCCGCCTCCAGCGACAGATCTGAAAGCTCGGCGGCCTTGCGGACAAAGGCGATCTCGGCTTCGGACTTAACAAGCCGCAAATCGGTGATCAGATCCGAGGCATCGACAAGCTCGGGGCGTTTGGTGCGTCCGTTCACCAGCGCGCCCTTGACCATGCGCCAGTTTTTCGCCGTCAGTCCCTGAGTATCCAGCTCAACACCCAGACGCTTTCCGGCAAAAAGGCCCATATCCTTGAGCAGACCGCGCAAATCGTCAGCGCCGTTCGCGCCCTCGCGGTCCTTCCAGATGTGAACTTCATTCAGGATCGACGTGAATTCGGCCTGACGCAAATCAGCCGAGCGGGTGAGCAATACCGGCTCTCCCTTCATCGGGACAATCATGCACTGGAAAAAGCAAAAGCCGAAGGTGTCGTAGCCCGTAAGCCAGTAATGGCTTTCCGGGGCAAACAGCAGCATCGCGTCGAGGCCCTGTTTCTTCATGGATTTTCGGGTGCGGGTGAGGCGGTCGGCGAATTCGGCGTCTGAAAAATGCGGCATGTCTGGTTCCCCGTGACTGAATTAAAGCGCCGCGCAAAGCGTCATCGTCACACCGGACCCGGCGGCACACACGCGCGGCGCGGCCTCCGGTCCCGACAACGCGCACGGTGCTGTCGGGGGCAGAATGTCATGCACGGCACTGATTGGAAGCGGAGAATTACCTGTATTCAGTACGATTTCGGCACAGGTCGCGTTTGACGGTTTTACCCGCCTGCACCTACAACCGCGGCACGCCCGCATTGCGGATGAACGCAGTGATTTTGCCGGCGTCCTTGATCCCCGGTGCGGATTCGACGCCCGACGAAACATCAACCTGACGCGTTCCCGTCAGGGCAATCGCTGCGGCGACATTATCGGGCGTGAGGCCGCCCGCCAGCATCCAGGTTTTCGGAATCCGGCGGGTCGAGAGCAACCGCCAGTCAAAGCTGACACCGTTTCCGCCCGGCAAGGTCGCATCCTCGGCGGGCTTGGCGTCGAACAGAACGACTTGTGCGGGTTCCGCCAGCCGCAGAGCCGCGTCGACATCTTCGGCGCACGCAATCGGGGCGGCGGCAATGACCGGCAAACCGACACGCGCGCCGATCTGCGCTATTCTGGCCGGATCATCGACCTTGTGAACCTGAATCATATCGAGCGGGACCAGCCGCGCAATCTCGTCCAGCAGCGCATCATCGGGCGCAACCACGAGGCCGACCTTTGCCACCCCCGGCGGAACGGAAACCGCGAGCTTTGCCGCCTGTTCGGGCGTTACCGAACGGGGTGACGGCGCAAAAAAGACAAACCCGACATAACGCGCACCGGCCTGCACCGCCGCATCGAGCGTTTCGGGTGTTTTCAGACCGCAGATTTTTACCGAGACCGCCATGCGCTTGAACGCCTTGCCTTAAGGGAAGAAAGCACAGGCCGGTTAACGGCGGCGGTTGGTCAACCCGACCACATAATCCGGCTCGTCATCATCCGCCAATGCCGCGTCCTTGTCGTATTCCATATTACGCAGTCGACGGCGGCTATCGGCCCCGCCACTCCACGTCAGCAGAAACCCGATAAGAATGCCGATCGCCACGCACCAGAAGATCACCCGCCACATCGGCATTTTCCGCACAGGTTCCTCGAGCCAGCTCAGCCCGTTTGCCGGTGCGTAGTCGAGCCGGACCTCGGCCATCTGCGGATTGAGCAGCATGATCCAAGTCAGGAGCATGCCGAACAGAACAGCAAGAATGATCGTCAGATACCGCATCAGCTTCCGGTGTAACCTTCGTTGAGACGCTCACGCAGCTCTTTGCCGGTCTTGAAGAACGGCACGGCCTTTTCCGGCACTTCGACGGATTCGCCGGTGCGCGGGTTGCGTCCGACCCTTCCGTCCCTGTGTTTTACCGAAAACGCGCCAAATCCGCGAAGCTCTACGCGGTCGCCGCCGGCCAACGCCTCGGAAATGGAATCGAAGATTGTCGAGACCACCCGTTCAACGTCACGTTGATAAAGATGCGGATTTTCCTCCGCAAGCTTCGCAATCAGTTCAGATTTAATCATAGTGAGAGAGTCCTTTTTCCACACTCGCCCCGTGCGGCTATGCCCTTAAATTCTCACGCTTTCCCGGTAATGTCCAGTAACTCTGACCGATGTTTTTCACTTAGCGATAGATCGCATAGAGGCCCGGGGACAGAAGAGAGGGATCAACCCGTGCGAAACCAAAGATATCGGCAACCGCATCCAGCGGCCCGGCTTCGGTAATGCCGTAGTCAATTACCTTACGTTCTGCGGCAATTTCGCGTTCAGACTCCAGCCATGCGATGGCCTCGTCCTCGCCGCCCAGCGCGTCGATCAGCGCGATTTCCTGTGCCTGTCTGCCGGTATAAACGCCGCCCGACCTGATATCCGCAATCGCAGAGGGCGTAAGGCTTCTGCGCTGTTCAACCAGACCCAGAAACCACGCAAACGATTCGGCGACCATGTCCTCCTTGGCTGTTACGGCCTCGGGATCGAGCGGTTGAAACGGACTGGGCTGGGCCTTGAGCGGACCGCTTTTCACCTCGAGCATCGACACGCCGAGGCGGCCCATCAGTTCGTGCGCATTCGGCATCTGGGCGATGACACCGACCGAGCCGGTAATCGTGTTCCCCCGCGCAACGATGTGATCCGCCGCAATCGCCGCCATGTAACCGCCGGACGCCGCAACATTGCGCATAACCGCGACGACGGGTTTGTCTTTGGCGACCTTAAGCACTGATTCGTAGAGAATTTCAGAACCGACCACCGTGCCACCGGGACTGTCGATGCTGAGAATCAGGGCCTCGACCTTGTCGTTCTCGGCGATTTCCTTGAGAACTTTGTCGCGGGCCGGATCGTCGGTGATGACACCGTCAACCGTGTAACGCGCGATGTGCTGGCCGACCGGCGGCTTGTTTTGCGCCAAAAGCACCGCACCCAGCCCGAGCAGCGCCAGAAATGCAACCACCCGCCAGCGGAAGCGGCTGCGCCGAAGGCGTTTGCGTTCTTCGTATTCCTCAATCATATCCATCCGGGAGTTCTGCCTTTTATCGAATAAGGAGCGCGACGATGCCGAAGGGTTACTGGATCATCCATGTGGATGTAACCGACGCCGACAATTATCCTAAGTATCTGGCGCAGGATGCACTCGCTTTCGAGAAATATGACGCAAAATTCCATGTGCGCGGCGGACGGTGCGAGGGACCAGAAGGCCCCATCCGCTCGCGCCACGTTGTCATCGAGTTCGAAAGCTTTGACCGCGCGATGGAATGTTACAACTCGCCGGAATACCAAAAGGCTGTGACCTTGCGGCAGGCTTATTCCGAATCTGACGTGGTGATCGTCGAGGGGGTCTGAGAGGCTATTGCTGCCCGTAAGGAGGCCCCGCAGCCGTGCGGGGCCGCGAACACACAGAACGGTAATCCCGGTCGTTGACCGGCGTGTCTTGGGGGCGGCGTAAGCCCGTGCCGGCGGACGGATCAGATCGGACGCCGGATTCCCGTCTGTGCGCGGAAGCGGGCTGCGGTTGCGGAGAGAGTGTCATCGCTTGGTGCGCCGCCCATGCGTGATCTGAGATAAGCAAAAAACGCCGGGCTGAACCATGGCAGCGGACCTGAATCCCGGCGGGCTTTCCACCGCGCCGAGGCGCAAAGCCGCCGGAGGATCAGGGCGTATTCGTGATCTTCAGGCAGGCTGCTGAGCACATTATAGGCTGCGAAAAACCGGTCGTGGTGCTGTTGCGCGACATTCTTCGATAACTCGCCGGGGCGTTCTGCGGGCTGGCAGGACAAGGTCGCATCGGTCCAGAGCATCGTCTGTATCCGCGCACCGAGGCGCAGGGGCAGCGACTGGTCCTGAATGAAAATACGCTCGTCGCAGCCGCCGGACGCCATGAACACCGCCCGCGCCACCATCAACGCGAGATGCGTGATGGGTTTTGCAGCGGCAAAGCCCAAAGGTTCGGCGATCAGTTGCGCCTCTGCCGTTTCGGGGACCGGCGCAATGTCTTCGACGCGGCGACAGCCGTAGATAAGCGGCGCATTGCGTTCCTCCAGCGCGTTCATCATCCATTGCGAGGCATTGGGCGGAATTGCATCATCCCCGTCCAGGAAGTGCAGCCACCGGCCCGTCGCGGCACGCGCGCCCTGATTGAGGCGGATGGCCGGGCCTTCGTTTTTATCATTCTGGACGATCACCACACGATCATCACGGGCCGCAATCGAGCGCAAAATATCGAGGGATTTATCGGTTGAGGCATCATCCACAAAGACAAACTCGCGGCTGAAATCGCCCTGCTGGACGCGCAGGCTGTCCCAGACACGGGGCAGCGCCCATGCCTTGTTATAGACCGTGATGACATAGGATACGTCAGTCATGCCAGTAATCAGCGATCCATGTTGCAGGACGCAGGCCCCTATACCACCGGCCCGGCCATTTGCCCTCTAACGCATCGTCGGGATTCGGGTTGCCATGAAACACGACGATCCGCGCACCTTCAGGCACTTTGGATGGCAGGAAGTGGTTGAGGATGCCGAACGGACCTTTCGGCAAACAGTGCTTCTTAAAGCTGACGCACCAATCGGCGGGCCAGTAAGTCAGGCGCTCTCGGCCTAGCTGGTGGCTCAGATAAGTCTGTTCGATGCGGTGAACGTCGACCCAATGCTGTGTGCTCTCGTCGTGATAGACGTCCAGCAACTCGGTCAATTGGCCAATCTCGAACCGGAACACCGACGAATTGCCGACGATCCGGTTCGGATGCGTCCAGTTGTGGATGATGCAATACTCGCCGGGAATGTCGAACAGGTCGTCCAGCCGACCAACGACAACGACATCAAGGTCCATGAACAATGCTGTTCCCTCAAGGTCCGCAAGCCGCGGCGCATAAAGCGCGAGCTTGCGCCAGGGTGTGTTGTGATATGGGGGATCGACCCGCATTTCGGGGATCGGGGCATGTTCAATGCCATCGACAAAGCCTTTTGGATCATCGGTAAAGCACATAAACCGGAATGGCCGGGTCAGATTGTTCCTGGTCATCGCATAGAGACGATTGACGTATTCGGGGCCGTATAGCGTGCCCCATTTCATACATATGATGTTGACCGGATCGGTCATAATGCCCCCGTCGCTGATTTCCGCCTTGTTAGCCCCTGCCCGACAGGTGCGCTAGGGGCTTGGAATACGTAAAAATGAATATTTTTCATTTTTTTCATTGTTCATAATTCACAAAAAGCGCAATTAGACGGCCAAGGCGATTTGATCAGGGGACGATTCGATGAGTTTTTCAGGGCGTTTGGCCGGTTTGATCGTCAGAATGCGGTGGGTTTGGATTGTGATGTCGCTGGCGCTGGTCGCCGGATTTGGCAGCGGGATGCAATATCTGACGCTCGATCCGGATGCGCGGATCTTCTTTGCCGAGGAAAACCCCGACCGGATCGCGCTGGACGCGTTCGAGGCGGAGTTTGCCAAAGACGACAACCTTATTCTCGTGGTCGAACCGAAGGACGGGAAGGTCTTTACCCCCGCCACGCTGGCCGCCGTCGGGACCCTCACCGAGAAGGCATGGCTGTTGCCCTCGGTCCGGCGGGTTGATTCAATCACCAACTTTCAGAATACGTCCGCAGAGGGCGACGACATGACGGTGCGCGATCTGGTCGAAGACCCCGCCACCGTCACGCAGGCGCAGGCCGATGCCGCCAAGGCGATTGCGCTGGACCGCGTATCGCTGGTTCATTCGGTCATCCCGCCCGCCGCCGATGTGACCACGGTCAATGTCCTGTTCCGTCTGCCCGGCAAAGAAATGAACGAAGTGCCGATGATCGTCGCCGAGACTCAGGCCCTCGCCTCGGAATTTCGCGCCGAGCACCCCGAGATCGGACTGCGGTTGACCGGATCTGTGATGGTGAACAACCAGTTCGCCCAGTCGGGGATGGAGGATGCGGCGTCGCTGACCCCGATGATGTTCGGCGCGATTTTGCTGATCGTCTTCCTCGCATTTTTCAGCATCGCCGGTGTCTTTATGACCGTGCTGGTGATTGCGTTCTCGGCGATTGTCGGGCTGGGGGCGCTGGGCTGGTCCGGTGTTGCGATGAACTCGGTCACCATCTCGGCGCCGCTGATTACGATGACGCTGGCGGTGGCGAGCGTGGTGCACCTGCTCGCCTCTGTGCGGCAGACGATGGTCGAAACCCCCGACCGCAAGGAATGGGCGCGTGTCGCACTGGAAGAACATATGAGCGAGATTGCGATTGCCTGTGTGACGACAGCCATCGGGTTTCTCGCGCTGAACTTTTCGATCTCTCCGCCGTTCCGAGAGTTGGGAAATGTTGTCGCAGTCGGCGTGATTGCCGCGATGGTCTTTACCCTGACGCTGCTGCCCGCGCTGGTGTCGATCCTCCCGATGAAACGCCACCTGAAGCCCGCCCGCACAGACCGCTTTATGCGTCCGATTGCCGAGTTCGTGATCAAGTGGCGGCGGCTGATCCTGTGGGGCGGCGCGACGGTTGTTGTTATTCTGATGGCTGGTATCCCGCGCCTCGCGCTGGAGGATGATTTCGTCCGGTATTTCGATGAACGCTATGAGTTCCGCCGCGATACGGATTTCTACGAGAACCGCCTCGGCGGGATGAACATTCTGGAATGGGCGCTGCCGTCGGGCGAGTCCGAAGGCATCAGTGATCCTGAATACCTCGCCAAAGTCGGTGCGTTTACCGAATGGCTGCGCGAACAGGAAAAGGTGCGCAATGTGCGCTCGCTGACCGACACCATCGCGCGGCTGAATATGAACATGCACGGCGATGATCCCGCCTATCACCGTCTGCCCGAAGGCGCCGATGAAGCGGCGCAGTATTTGTTCTTTTACGAGTTGTCTCTCGGCTATGGCATGGACCTGACCGACCAGATTAACATTGATAAATCCAAACTGCGCATAAGTGCCAGCATGGCCAATGTAACGACTTCGGACATGCACGCGCTGACCGCCGATGCGCGGGAGTGGCTGAACACAAATGCACCGGACATGGCGGTCGAGCCGACCGGCCTGACACATGTGTTCAACCAGATTTCATACCGCGACGTGCGGGCGATGCTGGTCGGGACCGTGCTGGCGCTGGTTGCGATTTCGGCGCTGATTTTGCTGATCCTGCGCGATGTGAAGCTGGGTCTGATCAGTCTGATCCCCAACCTGATCCCCGCCGGAATGGCGTTCGGGATTTGGGGGTATTCGGTGGGAGCGGTGACGCTGGCGATTGCCGTTGTGATCGCGATGACGCTGGGCATCGTTGTCGATGACACGGTTCATTTCCTGTCAAAATACAAAGAGGGCAAACGCAGGGGCATGAGTGCCGAAGATTCCGTGCGTCATGCTTTCGACAAAGTGGGGATGGCATTGGTCGTCACCACGGTCGGCCTTGTGGTCGGATTCGCCATCCTCGCGCAATCCGGTTTTGCCGTGAACGGAGACATGGCCAAGCTGACCGCCCTGACAATTACTCTGGCGCTGATAGCCGACTTTTTGCTGTTGCCCGCCATTCTTATCGCCTTGGACAAAAGGACCGAAACCATGAGCATCAAACATGCAACCGCCGCCGCCTTTGCCGTTGTGATCGGACTGGGCGCAATGCCCGAAGCCAAGGCACAAAGCGCCGAGGATAAAGGCCTCGCCATTGCGCAGGAAAGCGACCGGCGTGATCTGGGCTGGGGTGATTTCCGGTCGTCCGGTCAGATGATCCTGCGCGATTCCGCAGGCAATGAAAGCCGCCGCGATTTTGAGGGCATGAACCTTGAGCGCAGCGGCGCGGGCGAAGGCGATTATTCCGTGATCGTTTTCAACAGTCCGCGCGACATCAAGGGGACAGCGACGCTGACCCATTCGAAGGTCGAGCCTGCCGATGATGACCAGTGGATTTTCCTGCCCGCCCTGAAACGGGTCAAGCGGATTTCTTCGTCGAACCGCACGGGAAAATTTGTCAGTTCGGAGTTTTCGTTCGAAGACCTCGGGTCGCAGGAGGTCGCCGACAATACCTATAAATGGCTGCGCGACGAGCCGTGCCCGAGTCAGCCTTCGCTGACCTGCCATGTTACCGAAAGCTATCCGAAAAATGCGCGCTCGGGGTATTCAAAGCGGATTGCGTGGACGGATACGACCGAGTACCGCCAGTGGAAAGTCGAGTTCTATAACCGGCGCGGCGATTTGGAAAAGACGCTGACCGCAAGCGGCTTTCAGCAATACCTCGGCAAGTTCTGGCGTCCCGCCTCGCTGTTGATGCAAAACGTGCAGACCGGCAAATCAACCGTGCTGAACTTTCCGCAGTATCAGTTTAATGCGGGCCTGAGCGAAGGTGACTTTAATGCCCAGCGCCTGCCGCGGTTGTCCCGATGATTGTCGGCAAAATCCTGACGGCGGCGACGGCGGTTGCCCTGCTGATCGCCGCACCCGCGTTGGCCGAAGACGGCTTTCTCGGGACAGATTTTGCGTCGATCGAAGGGTCGGTCGAGTTCGAGGGTACGGCCTTTGCGCAAGACCCGCGCTATGCCGGGCAGGAGGACAACGCCGTCTCGGTCGCCGTGCGCGCTAAAACGGTTCTGGAATGGAGCGACACCGCAATCGGCGGGGCCGATGCAACCGTAACGATCACGCCCTTTGTCCGGTTTGATCCGAATGACGGCGAACGGACCCATGCCGATCTGCGCGAGGCGAAACTCGATCTGCGCTTCGGTGAAACCGACGTGACCATCGGCAATGATTTTGTCTTTTGGGGCAAAACCGAAGTTGATCAGATCGTCGACATCATCAACCAGACCGACGGGGTCGAGGGCACGGACGGCGAGGACAAACTCGGCCAGCCGATGATCCGCGTCAGCCGCCTTGTCAACATCGGTGAGGTGTCGGGCGAGGCCAGTGTTTTCTATCTGCCGTATTTTCGCGAACGCACTTTTCCGGGCACAGAAAGCCGGTTGAGAGGCGCGGCGATCATCGACGGTAATGACGCGCGATACGAAACAAGCGCCGAAGAATGGACCCCGAGCTTTGCCGCACGGCTGGCCGGTTTCTATGGCGATTTCGATATCGGCCTTTCGGCGTTTCACGGTCTGAGCCGCGACCCCGCGTTCGAGGTCAAACCCGGTTCGGTCAATCCCGCAACAGGGGAATTTGAACTGCGCCCGGTTTACGGACGGATTACGCAGCTCGGGCTGGACGGCCAGTATACCGCCGGTTCGACATTGTGGAAGGCCGAGTTGGTTGGCCGCCTTGACCAGCGCAACGCGGCGTTCGAAAAAGAGGATTATTTTGCCGCCATCGCGGGTCTGGAACACACGCTTTACGGGGTTGGCGAGAGCAATGCTGATCTGGGTTTGATTGCGGAATACGCCTATGATTCGCGCGGCAATGATGCACTGACGATTTTTGAGAACGACGTGGTGCTGGGCGCGCGGCTGGCGCTGAACGATACGCAGGATAGCGCGGCATTGTTTACCGCAACAGTCGATACCGATACCGCCGAAACGCTGTTACGGCTGGAGGGCGAGCGGCGGATCGGCGAGATTGCCAAGCTGTCCATCGAGGGCGGTGCATTTGTGAATACCGACACGGCATCGCCCGTCGATCAGTTGCAGGATGACCATTACCTGCGCGCAACGCTGGCGGTGTTCTGGTGAGCGACCGCAGCACCACGGCAAAGCCGGATGATACGCGCTGTATCATCCTGCGTCATGCCGTCGATCTGTTCTCGCATTACGGCTATGCGAAGACAAATATCGGCGACATCGCCAAAGCGTGCTGCATGTCGCCCGGCAATCTCTATCGTTTTTACCGCAACAAACAGGCAATCGGCGAGGAGGCCGTGCGCGAATACATGGCAACCGAAGAGGCCGATATGGCCGCGATTGTTGCCGATACCAGCGTTGATTTCGAGGAGCGGCTGCGGCGGTTTTATCATCGCAGCGTCAAAGGTATTCTGAGCGAACTGCGCAGCAATCCCAAGATGGTCGAACTGGCCGAGATGATTATTCAGGGCAACAGCGGCATCCTCGCGCGGCATGTCGAATGGAAACGCGAACGGGTCGAGGCCTTGCTGAGCGAAGGCGCCGAGGCCGGAAAAATCAACGGCGATCCGGCGCGGCTGGCCTTTATCCTCTACGATATGACCAAGGCCTTCCTGATGCCCGCCGCACTGGCGCAGATTGACTTGGATACCGTTCCCGACAGACTGGATGCGGTGCTGGATCTGGCATTTTCAGGCATGCGGACTGACGCCTGACACGGCCCGGCATTGCCACCGTCCCGCCGCTGTAAATAGCCAATCCAAGTATATTCTATGTATAGGTAATAATTACCTCAAATACATAATTCTATTTATTAATAATACATGTTATCGATTACATCGTAAGCGGGAAATTTTTAATGATTTTTACTGCCATATGAGGACTTAAATTGCCTCATTGCAGGATATTATTATGCTTCATCGTTTTTTACGTCAGGACTCGGGGTCCGTTATGACGTCGGCGGCCATACTCTTTCCGGTCGCTTTGGGCGCGGCAAGCGCGATGGTCGATTACAACAGAACACTGAACACGCGCAGCGCCGCACAAGAGGCACTGGATGCCGCCGTTCTGGCCGTGGCGCGTTCAGAAGATCTGAATGGTGACATTCAGAATTTCGGATCACAGTTCTTCGACGCAATTCTCGAAAAAGGATCGTCAACGGGCTTTCCGACGCAATCAAATTTCGTTTTCGACGGCGCTCTGATCAGGGGCAATGCAACCGTCACAACACCGACGCCTCTGCTGGGGATCTTTATGGAGGGGGCGATCGACGTGAATGTCACCGCCGCCGCCATGCCGCCGACCTCGGCCCCGCCAATCGAGATTTCGATTGTCCTCGACACATCGGGGTCGATGACCGCAGTCGACGAAACCAGCCCCGACGCGGAAACCGTAACAACTGTTGATGAAACCACGGGCGAAACGACGACAACAACGACCGGCTCATCCAGATTTACAAACGCCGTCACCGCCGCCAAGGAACTGGTCGAAGACATTCTGGCGGTGAACCCGAACAACGCGCATATCGCGATTGTGCCGTATGGCTCGTCTGTTCCGGTCAATCCGCAGCAATACGGCAACGTGCTGGCGCAAACATCGCTGACCGGCAATCCCGCACCGGCTTCGGGCGACACCAGCGTCCGCGTGACGCCCGTCGAACGCTATGGCGACGGCGCATATAACGACCGTTCGCCCAGCGTCTATCCGCTCGAATTCGTCGGCTCGGGCGACACATACGAAGTCACCGCCGCCGACGGCACAGTATCCAACCGGGCCTATACCTACACCCACGCCTTCGAGCCAAAACCGCTGAGCAACGACAAGACGGCTTTGCTGGAATACCTCGACGGATTGCACGCAAGCGGCAGTACGGTCGGCCACATGGGCTTTATGTGGGGATGGTGGGCCATTTCCCCGAACTGGAGCGCATATTGGAGTCTGGAGAACAATCGCCCGCGCCCATACGGTACAACACGCAAGGTTATGATCCTGCTGACTGACGGATATTTCCACACCCCGATCCGCCAAGACCTTGGAACCATGGAGGCCAATGCCGGCGGCAACAACGCGGCAGCCGTCGTCGAATACTTCAAAAAGGCATGCGACGAGGCCCGCCAGAGCGGCGTCGAAATCTTCACGATCCGATACGTAAACGGCGACTCTGCCGCGTTGCAGGCCTGTGCCGGTGATGAAAGCCGCTACATCGCCGCACAGAACTATGGCGAACTGTTCGGCGCGTTCGAGACAGCGGGAACCGGCATCATCGGCGAGGGCGTGGCGATCCCCCGGCTGGTCAACTAACCCTCCAATGGGGATTTTTAGGGCATCCGGCGGATGCGGTGTGCCAGATGGCCGCCGCATTCGCGCTTTTACGGGGTGTTTTCACGGGTTTTCAGCGGGTTCTCCAGAGTTTTGCCTGACGCTTTAAGGATTTTCCCTCGTTTTTCACGGGTTTTACGGTATCCCTCCGCGCCATGAGAGAACGCAACACGATCCGATTCAGTGACAGCGACCGGGGCATCCGCGCGGCGGTTTCGTTCCTCAAAAAGGGCGGTTTGGTCGCGTTTCCAACCGAAACAGTCTACGGACTCGGTGCGGATGCACGGGACGAACGGGCCGTCGCCTCGATCTATCGCGCCAAGGGGCGGCCCGCGCATAATCCGGTAATCGTGCATGTCTCTGATATTAAAGCGGGATTGGCGCTGATCGATCTGCCGGAGGCGGGCGTAAAGGCAGCCGAAGCGTTCTGGCCGGGGCCGCTGACACTGGTCGGCCCGGTCCGCGAGAACAGCGGCATTGCGCCGATTTGCAGGGCGGGCGCGAAGACGCTGGCCGTGCGTGTGCCAGAACACAGGCTCGCAAAAGCCCTGATTTCCGCCTTTTCCGGCCCCCTCGCCGCCCCCAGTGCGAACCGCTCCGGCCATGTCAGCCCCACCAACGCTGACCACGTCATGGAAGAACTGACCGGTCTGATCGACGGCGTTCTTGACGGCGGGTCGTGCGATGTGGGACTTGAATCTACTATTTTAGGGTTTGATAACAACGGGATAGCACAGGTTTTGCGCCCCGGCGGCGTCTCAATCGAGGCACTGGAAGCTGTCATCGGCCCTGTCCGGTCGTCGGAAGTGACTGATAACAAAACACCCTCCGCGCCGGGCCAGCTATCCTCGCATTACGCACCGGGGGCCCGCCTGCGTCTGAATGCCGATGCTCCGACCCTCGGCGAAGCTTGGCTGGGCTTCGGGCCGGACCCGGATCGCAAGTCCGCCATTTCATTGAATCTTTCGCCCGCCGCCGATACCACCGAGGCCGGTGCCTTTCTTTTTGCGGCGCTGCGGCAACTCGACGATTGGCTGGACGGGTCAGGGACAATCGCCGTGGCCCGCATCCCCGAGTCAGGCATGGGTATCGCAATCAATGATCGCCTGAAACGGGCAGCAGCACCCAGAGATTAACGCGTACAGCGTGGGAAGCAATGACCCTAACGCCGCGTAAACCATTCGAAAAATGCATACCGGAAATGCCAATCCGGCATTTGTTGCGGCGCAGCATCTCCGCTAAATATCTGTGCATCGCAACAGCGCGTCCAGGCGCATATCTTCAGGATAAAGACCATGGCTGCAATCGATCACTCGGCTTACGCACCCGTTACCCCCTTCGCCGGTCTCGCTGGATCGGTTCAGAACGCGCTGCGCAGCGTTCGCACCTATGTTTGCTATCGCCAGACGCTCAGCACCCTTGCATCGCTGTCGCGCCGTCAGCTTGACGATATCGGTCTTGACGGCGCGAACATCGACGCGCTCGCCTACGAAATGGCAAAGCGCAACACCCTCTGATTACCTGACGATCCCAACTATTTCTCCCTGAGACTGGCGGTACTTCGGTACCGCCTCTTTTTTTGCCTGCCGTGAAGCGATAAACGTGCGGCATGGATCAGAAATTCAACGCTTTTGACGCGATCAACACCGGCGACAATCCTCACCTGCTGATTGTTTGTGACCATGCATCCAACGCGGTGCCGCCCGGATACGGCACGCTCGGCTTGCCGCCCGAAGAGTTCGAACGCCACATCGCCTATGATATCGGTGCCGATGGCGTGACGCGGGCGCTGGCAAAGGCGCTGGCTTGCCCCGCTGTTCTGTCCCGCTTTTCGCGGTTGGTAATTGATCCGAACCGCGGCGAGGACGACCCGACTCTGATTATGAAACTGTCGGACGGAGCGATCATTCCCGGCAACCGTTCGGTTGATAGCGCGGAGACAGAAAGACGCCTCGACCTGTGCCACCGGCCCTATCACGAAGCCATCGACCGCGCGATAAAGCGCAGCGAG